>CALJBF010000326.1 GCA_938027385.1 uncultured Porphyromonadaceae bacterium
TCGTTGACGGTGATGGGGAGGGTGGCGGCTGCACTGGGCCACATGAAACTTCATATTGCAAAATCATATTGCAAAAACATGGCGCATAATTTTGGATGCAGAAGTTAATTTTGTTAAATTTGCGACGTTATTGGCAAACGGGCGGCTCCATGCTGCCCACAAGGCTATTGGCATTTACCCTAAACAACAATACCAACAAACAATCCATGAAACGGAAACTTACCTTATTGGCAACGGCAATAGCGGCACTGTGCGCCTGGGCCGACCTTCCGGTCAAACTCGTCAACAATTCAGGGGGCGAGTTCGCCGACAGCGACATCTACATCGCCATAATCGGCAAGCAGGGCAAGGATGCCGCTGCCCATGATATTTACTACGACATCGCAGCCACGGCCAACAACGGCTACTGCACGACAGGCAACCTTACCACCGGGCTCAACACACTTCATGTCACCGGTGATGACTGGGGCTACGCCAATATCTTCACCCGGCTCTCAGATATCAAAGACAAGACCATCTATTTAGGCGACACCTATGCCTGCCGCATGTTCGTTTCGTTCAAATCGCCCATGTACATGCATGTGCACGAGGCCGGCGGCTATGCAGGCGCCGACATGAACAATCCCTCAGACCCTAACGCCAACCTGCGCTGGGAGCTTGTAGAGTTCACCTACGAGCCTTCAAGCTCTCAGATCTGGATCAACACGACTCGCGTCGACGCCTTCCAGTATCCGATGGGGCTGGAGCTCTATTCCTCAGGCAATATTGCCGGTCCCGACCACATCAAACGCGGAGAATTCACCACCTATCAGGAGGTCATCGGCAAATGGAACAGCTCGCTGGGGGGCACGGTGTACAAAAATTGCCTTTACAACCTGATTACCAAAGACAACCTGGGCGGCATCATCAAGCAACCCTCGAAAGTCTCGTCAATCAAGAGCGCCAACATATTCGGCGGCTACATCGACAGAATCTGGGATTACTTCCGCTCGAACACCGCCAACATCAACATGGGCGTGCTCGGCCGCTGGGAGGGACACGTGTCGGGCGACAAATTCACCCTGACCTGCAAGGAGGGAACCTACTGGCCCATCGGCGCCCAGGCACACATCTACGCCAAACCTTCGACTGAAGATGCCATCGAGGGCGCCGGGCAGTTCGCCAACGCCATAGCCGGCGGCGACCAGGCCGCCATCGACCTGACGGTGCAGGCCATGTTCTGCGCGGCGTTCAACCGCGGCATGATCCGCGCCACAACAGACCTGCAGGACTGGAATCCCGACGGAAACACCAAGGCTTTCCAGGGGGGCGACCAATATCCCCACAACAAATATGTCGAATTCTTCCACCGCACCGACATCTCGGTCTCAAACGGAAAGACATACGCTTTCGCCTACGATGACACGTTTGACCAAAGCGCCACATGCTATTCGACCAATCCGACGAGCGCGACAGTGACAATAGGCGGTTTCCGCGGCGACAGCAGCGGCGACAGCGGCTCGACCACACCCTCGGTGCCCGGGGCTCCGGAACCCGACAAAGACGCCGCCAACGTCAAGAGCATCTATTCCGGCAAATACAGCTCGATTGCTCCAGACATGTTTGTCGGCAACTGGGGGCAGACCACCAGCGCGTCGGTACAGAGCTGCGACGGCAATGACGCCTACCGTTTCACCAATTTCAACTATGTGGGCCTGCAGCTGTGCAACAGCGACAACGTGCTGGATGTGACAGACATGAAATATCTGCATCTGGATCTCTATGCCCTCACCGACATGGACATCAACATCTATCCGATTTCGCTCAATCCGACCGTAGACACCGCGAAATCCACCAGACACCTCACAGCGGGACAATGGAATCAGTTCGACATTCCCCTTTCAGACCTCAGCGGCGTGGATTTCGCCAGGCTCGGCCAGTTTAAATTTGACAACGGCACGGGCCAGACATTCTATCTCGACAACCTCTATTTCTGGAAAGACAGACCAAACAAAGAGGCCGCCAACCCCGTGGCATGGTTCTATCCGTCGGCCAGCCATGGTGGCACCGGCATCGGACTGCAGGAGGGGGACTATCCCCTCTCGGAACTCAAAGAATATGGAATCAACAACGATGACATCGAATCAATCAAGGTGCTGCCGGGTTTCAAGGTCGAAGCCTTCCGTGACGACAACTACGCCGGAGGGACCGTCACCTACCCCGCCGATGCCGGCACGCTCGGCGACTGGGCCAACAAGATTTCATCGCTGAAAATCCAGCCCAACGGTGTCAGCGGCATCAAAGGCAACTTCAAGATTTTAAACCGAAATTCGGGCAAATATCTTGACATATCTACCGACGATGCCGCCGAAAACTCAGACATATTCCAGTATGACGACGAAGGCGCAAGCCCGTCACAGACCTGGACTTTCGACGAAATCGGCAACGGCGTCTACTATATCCGTTCGTTTGTGAACACAGCCAACGGGTTCGACATATATTACGGCGGCACAGCCAACAGCACGCAGGTGCTGCTCTTCACCAACTCCGGGGGCACGCATCAGCAGTTCATACTCGTCGACAAGGGCGACGGCTACTACCAGATCGTGGCCCGCAACTGCGGGCGCGTGGTCGAGATCCCGGAGTCGAAAACCGGCAACGGCGAATGGATTAAACTCTGGGACAACAACGGGTCTGCCACCCAGCAGTGGGGTCTGCGCGCCAATGTGCCTTCGGGGCACGCCGCCGCCACCCTTTACAAGGATGTGAACTATGCCGGGCACTCCCTGGCTCTCCCCGAAGGCTCGTACACGGCCCGTGATCTCGCTTTCTACAATTTCGACAAGAATATCCTGACCAGTCTCAAGGTCGCATACGGTTTCAAAATGACCCTCTACAAGGACGATAACTTCACCGGCGAATCGACAACATACACCTCAAGCACCGGCTGGGTCGGCGATTCGTGGAACGACCAGACAATTTCACTGAAGATCGAACCCAACGGCGTGACAGGCCTCTCGGGCAACTATCGCATACAGAACCGGAACTCGGGCAAATTTCTTGATACCGACAACAATGCCACCAACGACGCCACTAACGTCATCCAGTATGATGACGAGAACGACGACTCGCAGATATGGGTACTCAATGAGGTCGAAACAGGCGTCTACACCATTTCGCCCAAGAACGACACTTCAAAAGTGCTCGACGTGCAGGACGCCTCAGTACACAGCGGGGCTACAGTACAGCTCTATACCGCAAATGGCGGCACGCACCAGCAGTTTATCGCAGTCGACAAAGGTGACGGATACTATCACCTGACAGCCCGCAACAGCTCGATGGTAATCGAGATTCCCGACTCGTCAACAGACAATGGCGCCTGGATCAAGACTCACGAGCCCAATGCCGACAGTACACAGCTCTGGGGACTGAAAGACCCGGCCATCCAGACCTCAATTAACGAGATAAGCGACGGCACCATCTCGGTCAACGGCAACATTCTCAGCATCAACGGCGCCCGCGGTCAGCTCTACATCTACACCGTCTCCGGCCAGCATGTAGCATCGATCATACCCGGCGCCAACGAGACCTATGACCTGGGCTACCTCCAGCCAGGAATATACCTCGCCGCCATCAACGGCTCAGTCATCAAAATCCGTGTAAAATAACCATTGGTGACCGGTTGAAATTTGGCGCAGGAACGCAAATCAACCTATAAGCTGAACATGCGTGGCGGCCACCAACATAAAGAACCTGCTGAACATCTGTAAAAGAACTTACAGAACATCACATGAAACAGCAAGGCGGTGGGTCTGAATTGACCCGCCGCCTTTTCTGTACCACGACGCGGTATGTGCTGCCAAAACAGCGGCCTGGACTAACCAGACAACAAACGGCCTGGTTCATTATGGCTACCTTCATATTTTGTGTTGGCGTGTTTTTTTCGTAATTTTGCCACATTATCATGTCTGAGAATCTTATAAAACGGCTGACCAAACGCCTCGGGCGTCCCGCGGGGGCGCTCAGGGTGGTGCGCGTCATCGTGTCGCTGACGATGCTGGCACTCATGACAATAGCCCTCACGACAGGCGAGGCTGCCATAGCGCGCAGTCTGGGCTGGACCGCGGCCATACAGGTTGTGCCGCTCACACTTGCCGGCGCCACGACAGGACTGGTGGCGTGGCTTGTGGTCACGATGATTTTCGGACGCATATACTGCTCGGCCGTGTGCCCGTTAGGTGCGCTGCAGGATGTAGCCGCGCGGTCACGGCGCATGCGCCGCGGGTGGAAAGCACGCCGCCCCTACCATTACACCCCGCCTAAAAACATCGTGCGGCTGTCGGTAGTTGCCTTGTTCATAGTGTGCATCGTGATCGGGTTCCCGCTGACGGTCAGTCTTCTTGACCCGTACAGCACCTACGGCCGCATCGGCTCTGAACTGCTGAGGCCGGTGGTCGAGGTGTTTTCGGGCGATCCGGTAATCGTAAGCTCGTGGCTGGCGTTCGCCGTGGCCACACTGACCCTCGCCGGCGTATGGATAACCGCTGCCATAAGCGGGCGCACCGTCTGCAACACCGTGTGCCCCGTAGGGTCGGTGCTGGGCATACTCTCGCGCAACTCGCTGCTGCATTTCGACATCGATACCGACCTCTGCACCAACTGCCGCTCGTGCGAGCGCGTGTGCAAGAGCCGGTGCATCAATATTGACGACCATCTGGTCGACGGCTCACGCTGCGTGACCTGCTTTGACTGCGCCGACGTATGTCCCGAAGGAGCGATGCGCTACACCACGCGGCGCAAACGGCTGTCGACACCGCTCATGCAGCGTATCGGGCGCACGCCTGAGACCGCCGTAGACGCCGCGTCGGCCGACGGCCGCGTGAAAATCAGCCGCCGCCGGTTCATGGCCACCGGACTGATTGTGGCCGCGGCGTCGATTCCTGCGGTAGCCCTGGCCGGGGAAAGCCTGCGCCGTGTGGGACGCGCCACAGGCACTCCCGTTCGCGACGGGCGCCATCTGCGTCCGGTGGCACCTCCGGGACGCCGTTCGATGCGTGATTTCCTTGAAAGCTGCACCGCCTGCGGGCTATGCGTATCGCACTGCCCCACCGGGGTGCTGCGCCCCTCGGTACGCGACTACGGCCTGGGGCATGCCATGCAGCCGGTGATGCGTTACGGCGAGGCGTTCTGTGACTATGACTGCACGCTGTGCTCAGACCTCTGCCCCACCGGCGCTCTGATTCCGCTCACCGTCGACGAAAAGCATATCTTCATCATCGGGCACGCCGAAGTCGACACCGCCGCCTGCGTGGCCTGCGGCAGATGCCAGTGGAGCTGTCCGCGCAAGGCCGTGAAGGTAATGGACATAGACGGCACGGGGAAGTATGCCGCGCACGTCGACACATCGCTGTGCATCGGCTGCGGCGTGTGCCAGAGCGTCTGCCCCGTCACACCGCAGAAAGCCATAATGGTAAACGGCATCATCTGACCCCCTCCCCCCACTGACACAGAAACATCACACGAAATGAAACAATATCTCGACCTGCTGAGGCATATCCTCGAAAACGGCACCGACAAGGCCGACCGAACCGGCACGGGCACACGCTCGGTATTCGGCTACCAGATGCGGTTCGACCTGGCCGACGGGTTCCCCCTGCTCACCACCAAGAAACTGCACCTGAAGTCGATAATATACGAACTGCTCTGGTTCCTGAAGGGTGACACCAACGCCCGCTACCTGCAGGAGAACGGCGTGCGCATCTGGAACGAATGGGCCGACCCCGATGGCAACCTGGGGCACATCTACGGCTACCAGTGGCGTTCGTGGCCCGGCTACGACGGCAAGTTCATCGACCAGATCAGCGAGGCTGTGGAGACCATAAAGCACAACCCCGACTCGCGCCGCATCATCGTGAGCGCCTGGAACGTGGCCGACCTCGGCAACATGAACCTGCCGCCGTGTCACGCGCTGTTCCAGTTCTATGTGGCCGGGGGACGGCTGTCGCTGCAGCTCTATCAGCGCAGCGCCGACTGTTTCCTGGGGGTTCCGTTCAACATCGCCTCATACGCGCTGTTGCTGATGATGACCGCGCAGGCCTGCGGCCTCCAGCCGGGCGAGTTCATCCATACCCTGGGCGACGCGCACATCTACAACGACCACATCGAGCAGGTAAAGCTGCAGCTCACCCGCGAACCGCGCCCCCTGCCGAAAATGACCCTCAACCCGGCGGTGACCGACCTGCTCGGATTCCGCTACGAAGACTTCACCCTCACCGACTACAATCCCCACCCCCACATCGCCGGCAAGGTATCAGTCTGACCCGCATATCGTCACCCTCTACGTAGGGATGCACCCCGGTGCATCCTTGTGCCAACTGGACGGGTCTGTTTCAGTGTCGGATGCACCGGGGTGCATCCCTACATTCTGAACGGCGGGCGCCGGATGAAATTCATGCCCGGGCGACATTCCATTACAAAACTCAAGTCATGACAACGATAATCGCAGCCGTCGCACATGACGGCGCCATAGGCCGCAACGGCGACCTGGCATTCCACATTTCGGCCGATCTTAAACGGTTCAAGGCGCTCACCACCGGCCACACCGTGGTTATGGGGCGCCGCACGTTCGAGTCACTCCCCAAGGGCGCCCTGCCGAACCGCCGCAATATCGTGGTGACACGCAACGCGGCATACAGCGCTCCCGGCATCGAGACCGCAGGGTCGCTGGCCGAGGCCCTGGCCATGGCGGCCGGTGACGAGATATTCATCATCGGCGGCGGCGAGATTTACCGCCAGGCCATAGGCATGGCCGACCGGTTGGAACTCACCGAAATAGACGCCACATGCCAGGGGGCCGACACATTTTTCCCCACTGTCGACCCGGCCCAGTGGCAACCGGTATCGGCCACCGGGTCCGACACCGATCCGCGCACCGGCACCCCCTACCGTTTCGCCACCTACACGCGCCGCAACTGAGCCGCGACTTACTTCACGATCACGAAACCGCCCTGCGAGGGGATGGTGAGCGCCACCCTGCCCTTGCGGTCAGGCACGATGGTCTCTTTTACGGGATTCATCGACGCATCGTCGTGGATATATGTGGCGTCGCCTTGCCCCATGAACGAGAGGTCGGCATCGAGCGACACCGGACTGCCGGTGGCGTTGATTCCGCAGACATACCACTTGTCACCGCTGCGGCGCGCCAGCACCACATACCGGCCGGGATAGCCGTCGATGAAACGGGTATCGTCCCACAACGTGGGAACCTCACGCAGGAAGTCAAGACATACAGCCGGGGCATCCTCAAGATTGTTTGGTGCGAGAGCGAAATTCTGGGCCGGACTCTGGAACAGCACAGCCAGGGCAAGCTGGAAGGCGTCTGACGTGCGCCGGATGTTGCCGTTGCTGTTCTCACGGTCGAGGCGCTTGTTCAAAAACACGCCACCGTATTCCATCGAGCCGAGCGAGTTGCGTATGAACGGATGCAGGGTGGCGTTCTCGGCCTCCTTGTCGCAGAAATGCTGCTGGAAGACCATGTTCTCCGAGGCAAGCACAGCCTCGCTCCCCACATAGTTGGGATACATGCGCTCCCATCCGCGGGGCATGGTGCATCCGTGGAAAATCACCATCAGGCCATAGTCGGCGGCATCGCTGAGAATATCTTCATACAGGCGCATGGTCTCCTGCTTGTCGCCCCCGAAGAAATCCACCTTTATCCCCTTGGCGCCGATTTTCTTCAGCCAGGCCATCTCCTTTTTCCGCGAGATGGGATTGTCCATAATATTCACGGGACTCTGCTGAATATCATTCCAGTAACC
>CALJBF010000327.1 GCA_938027385.1 uncultured Porphyromonadaceae bacterium
TCGTCGAGGCGCATCATCTTCATGCCTGCGATTATGAGGCCCTTTTCTTCAAATCGTGTTATTATTTTTCCGCAAAGGGCGCGCTGCACGCCGGAGGGTTTGATGATAACAAGCGTAGTTTCCATGATATGTGCTTTAGATGTTCAAAGTTACCCAAAATGTTGCAGACAGTCAAATAATTAAGTCTTAAAAAACTTAAAACTCCGGGCGCTGTCACATGCCTGTCTCCGGTAAACCGTTATAAGCCAAAAAGTTGCGCTAAAAATATGTTTTAAAGCATGTTTTGATTCATTGCACACTCATTATCAGCACTGTGCAAAAAAATCAGTCACTCGCGTGCGATGCCCCGGGCTGATGGAACGGCATATAAAAATGCCGGAACAACAGGCGGGTCGGCGATGACCGCGGCATGAGGTTCCGGCATTAAGGGATGCCACATCAAAGGATGCGATGAAACTCCGAATGACAGGATTTGAGGTCTCGCCGTCCTTTGTAATCCGCCTGGCCGGTAGATACCGGTTTCCCCACAGGGTGGGGAATGGGGCCCGCCATCGGGCGCGCGAGGTTGTCTCGGCATTTCATAAAAATTTGATGAGTTTCCCAATCAACTTTGGTGTGGCAAAAACTCGTTGAAACTCTCTCGTTTCATTTTTATAACGCAAATTTAGCGCTTATCGTTTAAAGTTGCAAGAGCGCGACGCAAAATTTTTCACGGGGCGCTCGGGTCGCCGCTCTCGCTCTTGGGGGCATCTGTGGTGGCTGTGGTTCCGGAAGGATTGTCTGTCACCTGTTTAGTGCCTCCGGCGGTTTCATCGGCCCCGGCAAACATTTTCGACAGATATTTTTCCTGGAATTTCTGGAACGCGGCCCAGAAATTCGGAACGAAGAGAGACCCGATGATTGCATTGATGGCCATGCCGAATACCACGGCCGTTCCCAGGGCGACGCGCGAGTTGGCTCCGGCGCCTGTGGCGAAAAGCATTGGCATTACACCGAACACGAACGCCAGCGCCGTCATCATAATGGGGCGGAAACGCACCTTGCCACCCTGCAGTGCCGCCTGCTGTATGCTCAGGCCGCTTTTGTGATAGTCGATGGCGTATTCCACGATGAGGATGGCATTCTTGGCCGCAAGTCCCAGCAGAAGTATTATGCCTATCTGGGTGTAGATGTTGATCGACTGGTTCATGAAGAAACACCCGATCACGGTGCCGAGAAGGGCGGTGGGCATGGCGATAATCACGGCAATGGGGTCGGTCCAGCTCTCGTACTGTGCGCCAAGCACCAGGAATGTGAGCACGATGGCGAAGATGAGCACTGTCGACACCGTGGTGCCGGCCCCGGTCTCCTGATAGGCCTCGCCGGTCCACGCGTAGCTGTAGTTGTCGCCGCCGAGGCGGTTTACAAGCTCTTCCATAGCTGCGATACCTGCTGACGAGCTTACACCGTCGGCAGGAGTGGCCGTAAGCGAGGCTGTCTCATACATGTTGTATCGCGAGATTGACGGAGCACCCATTTCCGATTCTAGTGTGGCGAATGAGCCGAAGGGCACCATCTCTCCGTCGCTGTTGCGAACACTCAATGACAGCACCTGTGAGATGTCGCCGCGGGCCGAGGCCTCGGAACCGACCTTGACTTCGTAGACGTTGCCGAATTCAACGAAATCGTTCACGTACGAGCCGCCGATAAATGATGACAGAGTGGAATATACCGACTCAAGCGAGAGGCCCATAAGCTGCACCTTGTCACGGTCGATCTTAATGTTGTACTGCGGCACAAGGCCCTGGTACATTGAACGTACCGACTTGATGCGCGGATTCTTTCCGGCGGTTTCCTGAATGTCGGCCACGAGCTGCTGCATCTCCTTGGGACCGCGCGAGTTGATGTCGAGCAGCTGCATCTGCAGACCCGACGATGAGCCCAGACCCGAGATGGCCGGCGGATTGATGGCGAAAATCTCGGCCTCCTGTATCGAGGCGCACTGCTCGTTTATCCGGTCAATGACGTCGAAGACCGAGTGCCCTTTCCCCTTGCGCTCGCTCCACGGTTTCAGCACCACGAACAGTGAGCCGACATTCGAGCCGCTGCCCCCCATGAACGAGAACCCGCCGATTTCCATGACATCCTGCACTTCGGGCATCGATTCCACGATTTTGGCGGCCTGCGCGATTACGCGGTCTGTGCGCTCGTCAGACGCGCCTGTCGGAAGTTCTATCGAAGTCATGCAATAGCCCATGTCCTCTTCGGGCAGATAGCTTGTGGGCCATTTGGCGAATATCAGGAACGCGCCGACACAGAGTGCCATATAGACCGAAATGGCTATGACCGGACGTTTCAACAACCGCGTGATTGACTTCACATAGGCGTTTTCGGTCCAGCTCCAGCCTTTGTTGAACCAGCGGTAGATGAAGAAATTAGATGGCTTTGACTTGCGCAGGAACAGCGCGCACATCGCAGGCGTGAACGTAAGGGCGTTGAATCCCGAGAACGCCGTCGACACGGCGATTGTCAGCGCGAACTGCTTGTACAGCTCGCCTGTGATACCTGAAATGAATGCCGTGGGGATGAATACCGACAACAGCACAAGCACCTCGCCGACAACAGGCCCCTGCAGCTCCTTCATGGCCTTGAGAGCCGCCTGCCGTGGCGATAGCGTGCCCTCGTCGACAAGACGCGAGCAGTCCTCGACCACCACTATGGCATCGTCGACCACGATGGCGATGGCAAGCACCAGACCGAACAGCGTAAGGGTGTTAAGTGTGAACCCCAGCAGTTTCATAACCGCGAACGTGGCTATCAGCGACACCGGAATGGTGAGCATCGGGATAATCGTCGCCCTCCAGCTTTGCAGGAAAAGGAGGATGACCACCATCACGATCAGCGAGGTCTCGACGAACGTGACAAGAACCTCGTCGATCGAAGCCGACACAAATTCGGTGGTGTTCATCAGCACGCGGTAATGCACGCCGTCGGGGAAGTAAGGCTCGAGGTTTTTCAGAGCGTCTTCGACCTCCTTGGCCACTTCAAGAGCGTTGGCGCCGGGACGTTGCATCACACCTATCAGCCCCACCTCCTTGCCCGAAACGCGCGACATGGAACCGTAGCTTGACGAGCCGAGTTCAACCCGGGCGATGTCGCGCAGATGAAGAATCGAACCGTCGGTCCCCGACCTGAGTATGATGTCGCCGAACTGCGAGGGCGATGTCAGGCGTCCGCGCGAGGTCAGCGTGACCTGGAAAGCGGTGGGCTGTGACGTAGGCGCGGCCCCGACCGAACCGGCCGATACCTCCATGTTCTGGCTCTCGATTGCGGCGATGACATCGGCAGGTGTAATGCCGCGCACCTGCATGCGGGCCGGATCGAGCCAGACGCGCATCGAGTATTCGCCGGCGCCGAAAGCGTTCACGCCGCCCACACCCGGCAGACGCGACAGGTTGTCGGTTATGTGCAGCTGGGCGTAGTTGGTAAGATACAGACTGTTATAACGGGCAGGGTCATCGCTCTCGAGGGCCACGAACAGCAGGATGTTCGATGACCGCGAGAACACATCCACGCCCTGGCGCGTGACGGCAGAGGGAAGACGCGGCTCAACCTCCTGCACGAGATTCTGCACCTTGACCGACGCATCGTCGAGCGAGGTTCCCTCCTTGAATGTGACCGTGAGGTTATAAGAGCCGTCAGAGCCGGATGTCGAGCTCATGTACATCATCCCTTCGACACCGTTTACCGACTCTTCGATGGGGACGCCCACGGTCTCGGCAACGGTCTGCGCGTCGGCACCGGGATATGTGGCGCTCACCGAGACCGTCGGCGGGGTAATGTCGGGATACTGGGCCACCGGCAGGGTCTTGACGGTTATGACACCCACAAGTATCATCAGCACCGCAAGCACCGTGGCAAAGATGGGCCGGTCTATGAAAAATCTTGAGAACATGGCTACTCTCTCAGTGGATTGATATGTATGGTGTTATCTCTTGGCGGGGGTGCCCTTGGCAGCTGAGCCTACCGGTTTCACCGGCATGCCGTCGCGCACCTTCATCATCGCCGAGGTGACATACCGGGCGTCGGGTGCAAGCCCCGAATTCACGATACGGAGGGTATCGTCATACAGCTCGCCGATCTTGATGGGAGTGTACACTACCTTGTCTGAGTCGTTGACCACATATACATATTTTCCCAGCTGGTCGGTGCCGATCGAGGCGTCTCTGATCAGGATGGCGTGCGGCTCAACTGCATACGGGAACTGCACCGTGGCGAACATGCCGCTGCGCAACCGGCCGTCTTTGTTGTCGAGTATGACGCGCATGGCCATGGTTCCCGTCGAGGGGTCGACTGCAGGACCAGTGTAGTCAACCGGGCCGTAACATGTGCGCGCTATGGTGTCGCCGAAGGTCACCGGCACGTGGTTGTAGTCAACCTTGTGTCCGCCGACGGTCTCGGTCATGGCCATATAGCGTGAATCCTCTATCGAGAAATTCACGTATAGCCGTGAGTCGTCGACCACAGTGGCCACCTTCACCGGGGCACCCTCGCCGCCTATGTAATCGCCCACATCGAACAGTGCAGCGCTTACCTTGCCCGAGATAGGGGCGGTGACAGTACAGTATCCGAGCTGTGTGCGGGCGTCGCTGATGGCGGCCCGCGCCGTGTTTATCGCGGCCTCGCTTTCGCGCACGGAGCTTTCGGCCTGTAACACATCCATCCGCGAAACGGCGTTTGCCTCAAGCGCCTTTTTCATGGCGGCGCACTGGCGGGTGGCGTAGTCATGCTGAGCCTGTGCGGTTTCAAGCTGAGCCTGCGCCTGCTGCAACTGATTGCGGTAGGTCGTCGACTCTATGGTGAAAAGCGGCTGGCCGGCTTTGACATGCTGTCCGTCGGTATAATGTTTGGCTATGATCTTGCCGTTCACGCGCGCTACTACATCGGCCTGTTTCGTGGCCGTGAGCTGTGCCGGATAGCTTTGGTGCAGGACTACCGAGTCAACCTCGGGGAGAGCCACGCTGACTGCGGGAATCTCGGTGCCCGTCTGCTGTTTTTTGTCTGAACGGCAGCCTGTCGAGCTTATTGCAACGAGTCCGGTGCAGATATATATGAGGGTGGTTATGTGTTTCATGATTTCTTATGGAGTTGGGTAATCAGATTTCGTATGGATTTCCGCCGAGGGCCTCGTAAAGAGAAATCAGAGCCTGTAATGCCGTGGCTTTCGCCTCGACAATCGAGGTTTCGGCGCTGAGGGCGTTGAGCTGGGCGGTGACCACATCGCTCATCGGCGCAAGCGAGTCTCGGTATCTTTCGACCGCCAGCGACAGGGCCTCGCGGCACTGGGCGTCGAGTTGCTGAAGTATCGTGAGCTGACGCATGGCGGCCTCATAGGCCGTAAGGGCGTTGTTGACCTCGCCCACGGCCTCTGTGACGGTTTCGTTGTAGTTGTCCACGGCGGCTTTGGTGGTCTCGCGTGCCTCGGCTACGGCATAACGCCGCGTCATGCCGTCAAATAGCGTCCAGCTCAGTGTCGGGGCTATCGACCAGTTGAAAGAGTCGCGGGTGAAAAGGTTGTCGATCTTCCGGGCGGAGGTACCTACCGTCCCCTTAAGCGTAAGCATCGGCAGAAACTCTTTTTTTGCGATGCCTACGGCAGCCGCGGCGGCGGCGGCGGTGGCCTCGGCCTCTATGATGTCGGGGCGCCGTCGCAGCAGTTCGGCGGGATAGCCGCTGCCGACGAGCATGTTGCAGTCGGGCAGGGGAGTGGTGTCTCTTATCGCTGCGGGGAGGTCAGCGGGTGCGGTGGCCGTAAGCGTGGCGATGGCCGACAATGCCTGCGCTGCCGAATTCTCAAGTGCCGGAATCTGTGCGGCGGTCTGGTAATATGTCTGCCAGGCCTGGGCCACATCGAGTTTCGAGGCCAGTCCGGCATCGAAACGCGCTATTGCCATGTCAACGATCTTGCGCTGGCTGTCGGCATGGCGGCGCGCCACTTCAAGCTGTTCCTGCATCTCACGCAGGGTGATGTATGACGAGCCACCCTGCGCGGCAAGCGACACCATGACGCCGGCAAATTCGGCGCGCGACGCGCGGTATTGTTCCTTCTTCTGCCTTACTCCGGCGGCCACGCGTCCGAATATGTCAATCTCCCAGCTGGCGGTCAGGCCGGCTGACCACCGGCAGGCATTCTCGATCACGTCGTGACTGCCCATCGAAACTGCAGTGCGGGCACGCGAG
>CALJBF010000328.1 GCA_938027385.1 uncultured Porphyromonadaceae bacterium
CGCATGTGGCGGAAAGGAGGGATGATGGATGTGACTTATGTAACGGATGTTACTTATGTGACTTATGTGGATCAGGGAATCAGCGGATGATGGCGGTCATGCCGGGGCGGAGGTCGGGCACATCCTCAAGGGGGCGCATCTTGACCTCGAAGGTCTTGGTATCCCAGTCGCCGGTCGACTTGGTGGCCTGCCAGGTGGCATAGTCGCCAAGGTCACGCACATAATATATCTTTGCCTTCACCTTCTTCATGTCGAGGGCCGGAACCTCTACGGTAATCTCCTTGCCCATGGTGAAGTCCTTGAGGTAATCCTCGCGCACATTGAAGGTGATGTACTTGGCCTGCAGCTTGAGCACGTTCATGATGGGGGCTCCCAATGCCACCAGCTCGCCCTCGTGGGGGAAGATGACGTCAATCTGGCCGTCGCACGGAGCGGTGAGATACTGGTCCTCAAGCAGAGCCTGTACCTCCGACACACCGCCACGGGCCACATTGACCATAGCGGCAGCCTGGGCCTTGTCTTCTTTCTGGGCACCGGCCTTTGCAAGACTGTACTGGCTTTCGGCGGCTTTCTCGGCAGCCACGGCGGCATCATAGGCGGCCTTTGCCTCGTCGCGTTTCTGCTCTGACATCACACCCTCGGAGTAGAGTTTTTCCAGACGGTCATAGGTCTTTTTGGTTATGCCGACGGCGGCCTTGGCCTGCTGCCACATCTCGTAGGCCGACTGTATGATCTGCGAGCGTGTGCCGGCGTCGACCTTGCGGTCAAGGGCTTTTGCGGCGTCTTCCATACCCACGGCCTGTTCAAGCTTGGCCTCGGCCAGCGACGAGTGGATGTGCACCAGCGTGTCGCCTTTGTGCACCATGTCGCCCTCGCGCACATAGAAGTCGACTATGCGGCCGGGGAGTTTGCCCGAGACGCGCACGGCGGTGGCCTCGGCCTGTCCCTGCAGAATCTCGGCAGGGCGGTTTATGAACAGGAAACCGATTATGGCCAGCACGGCCACGGCGATGATGATGAGCCCTAAGGCGCCCAGCATTACTTTGTTCTCTTTTTTCTGCTCCTGGGTGAGCTGGGGAATATCTTGTTGTGACATGGCAAACTTGGTTTTACTGTCTTGTTGGTTTCATGAAATTATCTGGCAGCCGGAACGGCGTTGTACTCGCCGGCGGGAAGCGTGCCGAGCACTTTGCTGAGGTAGACGTCGCACAGACGCACCTCGATGGCGGCGTCGATGCGCTCCGAGTTGGCCTTGAGCCATGCGGTCTGTGCGGCCATGACGTCATCGGTGGTGATGACACCCTCCTTGAACCCGAGCTGTGCCGTGCGCAGGTTCTCGTCGGCCTTGGCCATGTTTGACTGGGTCATGTCGAGAGTCTTGCGGGCCTCCTGGGCCTTGAACGAGGCCTGGCTTACCTGCAGGTCAATCATCTCGCGGGCATCTTCGTACTGAAGTTTCATGACGGTCGACTCGGTCTTGGCGGCTCGGTACTTGTTGTAGTTGCCGCCCCAGTGCCAGAGGGGAATCCTGACGAGCACCCCCACTGAGAACGCGCCGTCGAACCGCTTGCTGAATCCGCTGAACATGTTGGGGTTCGAGAACGAGTACATGCCGGTGAGCACCACATTGGGCATCATCGAGGCGCGGGCAACGTTGGCCTGCTGGTCGCGTGCCTCGATGCCGAGTTTCAGCGCCTGCAGGTCGGGACGGTCGGCGTAGACAGCCTCCATGTCGGGGTGCAGTTCGCCGGCGGTCATTGGCGCCGTGGCGGGTGCGTCCTCATGCTCAACATGCATCTGCGAGTTCACCGGGAGTCCGCATACCTGCGCCAGCGCCATGCGCGAGAGGGTGAGTCCGTTCTCAACCTTGAGCAGGTCTACGTTCGCCTCGTTGAGCTTGACGTCGACACTGAGCTTGTCGGAGCGGGTTGCCACGCCGGCATCGACCATGCGCGCCACGTTGCGGTCAAGCGAGTCGAGGAGGTTCACATAGCTTTTGGCAAGTTCGTGCTTGGCGTGCAGCGAAACCACAGTCCAGTAGGCGGCATCGACGGCATAGACCACGTTCTGCGCCTCGTTGTGGAGCATGCGCTCGTTTATCTGCATGTTCAGGCCGGCCAGCTTGTTCATGGCCACGATCTTGCCCCCCATGAAGATGGGCTGTGTCAGGGTCACGGCGCCGAAAAACACGTTGTGGATGTCGTAGGTGAGTGCCTCTTTCGGCAACAGGGCGGTCTGCTCGGGGATATACGAGCCGTTGGGGAGTTTCACAGGCTCGCCGGTCATCGGATTCTTCACCACCGAAAACTCGTATTTCTGTGTCTCGAGATTGAAGGTCTGCACCGGCAGATGCTGGTCTGAGCCGATTACCGACACCTCTTTCTGGTTATAGAAATAACCGCCCGTGAAATCGAACGCGGGCAGATATGCGGCAAAGGCTTCTTTCTTCTGATATTCGGCCTGTTTCAGCGACTGGCGCTTGGCCATGAGGTCCTTGTTGTTCTCGAGAGCCAGGGCGCGGCACTGCTCAAGCGAATATGTCGCTCCCGCAGCCGGCGCCGGCTGCTGCGCGCCGGCCGCCAGTGACACCGAAAGGGCGCCGGCAACCGCGACGATGCATTTCAGATGGTGAGACATAAGTCCTTATAGTTGAGACGTTAGTTATAAGTATCTGTGAATGAAAGGCGACCGATGACGCCGGCATATCCCGCGGCGCCCGCACCGGCTTTTAGAAGTTTAAGTCACTTCTTATTATAAAACCCTTTTACCGGACGCTATGTTTGGTTCTCTCATAAATAATCCTGAAAAACTCACAAGCAAAATTATTCCGTATGGCCGAGACGGCCAAAAAACCGGCCTAAAAGGCCAAAAATATCTAAAAAGGTGGGAAGGAGGGGGTGATGGGAGGGATGGGAATAATGGGAATAATGGGAATAATGGGAGTGATGGGAGTTTTGGGAGTGATGGGGAGGAAAAGGGAACAGGGAAAGTCTCACGACTTTCCCTGTTCGAGATACGTAGTAATATTACCAGTCAATATATGTGTAAATAAGCAATGGATATGCTGATTATAGCGGTAGAACAATGTCATGAACCCGGGGATGGCGGATTCGTGGCACCCCGACAAAAAGGGTGCGGGGTCGTCGGGGTACTTCCGGTCCTTTCTGAGGTACCGCCAAGCACCTGGTCCACAGACCGGATAAAACACGACTCGCCCACACCCTTAAGGGGAAAATGAGACGGAGCGCTTGTTTCCGTAAGGACCTGACGGCAATGAAAGATGGCGGTTTTCAGAAATTGGAATAAAGCGACCGATTCAAAAAATATCGTCAATACCCCGGGATTCCCCCGGGTGGAATCTTCATCGGCACCGGCCTCTGCCGGAACCGGTCAAACAACGCATCCGGCATAGCCGGCACTATATATACGGGATTTGACATTTGTCGCCGGAACCGACGCACATCCCGTTACCCCGCAAAGATACAACATAAATTCGCGGAATCAAAATTTTGCTACATTATTGATGCAGTTTTGTAACCGATTCCGCATATCCCGACGCCCGAAGTGTCCATTATTCTGATTTTTAACATTTTGTAGCATATATGTCCACACACCGAAGAAGATGTCCCTCACACGGCTGTAACGGCGCAATAACTTTGCCGCTACAAAACCGACGCCGGAAGTCGCGGCGCCACATATACAATCACAATTTTATTCAAAAGCCATGAGCAACGAGAAAAACACCATCCAGGAACTCTCTGCCACCCCTGCGGCACCCTCACCGGCACTTTCCGCGCCACCAACCACTACAGCTCCCCCCGACAATCCCGGGCAGCCTGCTCCGGGGGCCTCCCATGACTCCCAAGATTCCCATGACTCCCCGCCTCCCGAACCCTCCACCGACGAGCTCATCCGGCAGGCTTACCTACGCGGCCGCAACGAGGCCATCGACGAGCTTATGCGGCAGCCCGCAATGCTCCAGCCCCTGGACACCGCACCCCGTAAGCGCGACAACCGCACAGCCGCGCCTGAAATCATGATACTGAACTCGCCGCGCCCGAGCATCTGGGACAAATGACCAGCCCCCTCCCCTAAATCCCGTAAACTTCCTAAACACACATTTTTCAAATATCACACACCATGAACTACAACCGATTCAAAAACTTCATCACAAGTCCCGAGACCCTTTCAATCATCGTAGCCGCCACGGCGCTCGGTCTCTGCTGGCTCATCGGCTACCTCACCGGCGCAAACGACGCCACCTTCATCACCGCCGGCATGGGCGCCGTGGCCGGTGTGGCCGGAGCGGGCAGTCATGTGGAGGGTGAGCCGCTTACCACGGCTGTCGTCGATACGGAGGCCCCGGGCCTTCTGCGCAACGAGATTGACTCGCGCATCGTCAAAATCCGCCCCATGTCGACACCGCTCGACCAGATTTCGCGTTACGGCGGCTCGCGCCAGTGCCGCTCGATGAAGGTCGACTACTACTCGGTCGACACCAAGCCGGTGACCACCACCCTCACCAGCGCCAACCCCGCGCCCGATGACCGCACCGTCAGCGATGACACCCCCGTGACACTCAAGGTGGCCGAGGCGCGCGTGTTCCAGCGCTCGACCACGGTACTCGTCCCCTCGGTCAAGGCCTCGTCAGGCGAGCCCCTGGTGCTCTATGTGGCCGATAACAACGACGGCCTCAAGGTGCTGGCGGTAAACAACGTAACCGCCGACGGGCATCATGTGGTGCCGGCAATCGCCAAGGGGGCAACCCTTGTGCGCATGGGGCGCGCCGCAGCCGAGCTCGACGTGACCACGCCGATGTTCGAGGCCCTGCCGAAAAAGGCCACCAACTACTGCCAGATCTTCAAGGCGCAGGTCGAGCAGTCGACTTTCGTAAAGATCGCCAATAAGGAGGCCGGCTGGAGTTTCAGCGACCAGGAGGAGGCAGCCATCATCGACATGCGCATGGGCATGGAGAAGAACTTCCTGATGGGGCATTGCACGCGCATCCGCATCCCCGACACCGAGGAAGAGGTGATGCTCACCGGCGGCGTGTGGAACCAGACCGACAATGACCTCCATTACACCGCCATCACATCAGAGGCCGACCTGGTGGGACTCTGCAAACAGGCGTTCGCCCACAACGCCGGCTCAACACGCAAGATTCTGCTCGCGGGCTCTGACCTCATCGAGGCACTGCACAAGATCGACCACACCCGCGTGATCGCCTCTGAGAAAGCCGTGACCAAATGGGGTCTCGACTTCACCGAGATCCACTCGAAGTTCGGCACGCTCTATGTGCTGCTCTCCGAGGTGTTCGACCAGTGCGGCATGCCCGGCAACGGCATGGTCATCGACCCCGAGTACATCACCAAGTACACCCACGTGCCGATGCGCACCGAGCGCCTTGACCTGCGCGCCGCCGGCGTGCGCAATGTCGACGCCATCGTCATCACCGAGGCCAGCTGCCTGGTGCTCCGCTACCCGAAAACCCACATGCGCATCATAAAAGACTGACCATGATCCTGACTCTTGACCGCAGACAGATGACAGCCCGGTGGCTGCAGCTCACGCGGCTCGAGCCCCTGCGCGCCGACTGCGTGGTGACGCGCACCTACGGCATCGACCTCGAGGCCCTCGCGGCCTCTGAGGCGAGGCTGTGGTACGTGGCACTGCTCGGGCGCGGCCCGCTCAGGTGGCTCCGGGTCGCCGAGATGGCCGATGACGCCACCCTCGAGAGCGCCGACGACGGCTCGGTGACGGTAATCCTGC
This sequence comes from uncultured Porphyromonadaceae bacterium, assembly GCA_938027385.1. Classification (GTDB taxonomy): domain Bacteria; phylum Bacteroidota; class Bacteroidia; order Bacteroidales; family Muribaculaceae; genus UBA7173. The sequence goes on from CALJBF010000328.1 coordinate 5,770, forward strand.
CAAAGAACTGCGTGCGCCCCGTGAGCGTCGAGCTCCACGGCTGGGAACGTCCGGCGCCGGTGGTGGCCGCCGACTCGCCCGAGGCGTGGCTCCAGACCAACCCCTTCAGCCGCGGAGGCGTGGCACGTCCGGTGGCCGTGATGCAGCCCGGTGGACGCCTGCAGATCTTCTCGCCGCCCGCACCGGGTCAGGCGCGTCTGAAAAGCCTGCGCGGCGTGGCCGATCCGGGCGAGGATACCTTCATATTCGACGAAGAGGCGCTTACCACCGTACCCGTGCTTGACGGCCGACCGCCGCTCGCCTTCGATTTCCCTGAATGACACACCGTTATGATTACTATGGAAAGCAGAAAATACCCTATGATACTTGAGGCGGCGCACCGCGCGTGGCTGAGGCTGGAACCGGCGCGCGAGCGGCGCCGCCGGTTCGCCCGCTACACATACGGCGACCAGTGGGGCGACCCGGTGATGCACCGCGGGCGCCGCATGACCGAGGGTGAGGCCGTGGCCGAGTCGGGGCGACCGCCACTGAGCAACAACCTCATCCGCCGTCTGGTGAAATCGGTCGTGGGGCGCTACCGCCAGGAGCGTTCGGCCTCAGCGACCGCCGCTGACGCCGCGCCGGCAATGGAGGCCACCCGCCGCATGAACCGCCTTGACGAGCTTGACGCCCGCACGCTCGAAGAGTTTCTGATCTCGGGCATGGCGATTCACCGCGTATGCGCCGAGCACCGCCCTGCCGGCGCGGGCGTATGGGTCGACAACGTGGCGCCCGACCGTTTCTTCGTGAGCGCCGTCAGCGACCCGCGTTGTACCGACATGGAGCTTGCCGGCCGTCTGCTCGACATGAGCGTGGCCGAGGCGGTTATGCGTTTCGCTCCCGGCGACGACCGCCGTGCCCGTGACCTGCGGGCGCTTTACGGCACTCTGCCCGAGACCACAGACCTCCCCGCGACGCTCGATCCGGGCGACGCGCCCGACTTCTACCGCGCCCCGGCAGGACGATGCCGCGTGATCGAGGTGTGGACCCTGGAATGCCGCGAGGTGCTGTGCGTGCATGACCGGATGACGGCCACACTGACCGAGGCCGACCCCGCCGACGAGCCGCGGTTCCGTCGCTTTGCTGCGCGCCGACGCCGCAAGGGACTCCCCCAGGTAGAGCTGACGCGGCGCCGCCATGCCGGGTGGCACGGACGGTTTCTGGCGCCTGACGGCACCCTGCTCGGCGATGCCGCGCCGGTGCCCGGCGGCGGTTGTCCCTTCGCCGTGAAACTTTATCCGCTCACCGACGGCGAAGTTCACTCGCTCGTCGAGGATGTCATCGACCAGCAGAAATATGTGAACCGGCTCATCTCGATGATGGACACCATGCTCGGCGTATCGGCCAAGGGTGTGCTGCTCTACCCCGTGCAGTGCAAACCCGACAACATGCGGTGGGACGACGTGGCGCGCCTCTGGGCCGAGCCGGGCGGCATAATCCCCTACCGCCCTACACCGGCCGGCGAGCCGCATCAGGTCATTGCCCCGATCAGCGATATCGGCGCCCGCGACCTGCTGCAGACGCAGATCAAGCTCTTCGAAGAGGTCTCGGGCGTGAGTGACGCCCTTATGGGGCGCACCGTCTCGGGAGCAATCGGCGTGGACCGCTACGAACGCGAGGTACGCAACGCCGCAGCCTCCATCGCCGACCTGATCGAGACCTACGCAGACTTCATCGGAGTGCGCGACGGCATAATCCGCGCAGTGTCAAAAACTTGCGGAACGGAGGTGTAAAAAGTCGCCTCTGCGAAGCATTTGTTAACATCAGCGGGCGCGATTCCTGCACATGTGCGGTTGTAATTTTGTGTCGTGCCTTCTCCGGCCCCGCACTTGAAACGGCACCCCTCCGCTCGCGGAGCGCGCCGCCTCATTCTCCTCACTCTCTATTTTATCTCCCTCCAAAACTGACAGAAATGTTACTGAACTATGAAAAACGCAATTCGGATTTTCTGGCCGCCGTCCGCTCGACGGCGCGCCGGGAACTCCAGGCAGGGCGCCCCCTTGAATCGCGCCGGCTTGTACGCCAGGCACTCGCATCGCCCGCACCGGCCTATTATGTGTCGGCCGACTATGTGATGCGCCGTCTCAACCGGCTGCGTTCGGGGCGCGCCACATGCCGCAACCCGCAGCGGCTGGCCATGCTCGACGAAATCCGCGATAAGTTCGACCGCCTGTGTGCCGAGCATCCCGACGCCGACCGGCTCACACTGCTCGACGACATGCTCGGACACGACGGCCCCGGCGCCTCGCGGTTCTTCATCGGCGAGGAATATGCCCTGCGGCTCTACACCGGCTCGGCACGCCGCGCCGCCGACCGTCCGCGCCACTCGCACCGGCGCCGGCCGCACTCGCGGCCCGCGACCGACAGCGATACTCACATCATCCAACCCCGATAATCTGTTTCAACCATGACAATATCACTGAATGCAAAAGCTATTTTCGACGAGATATTCGCCCTGTCGGCACTGCTGGCAGTATCGAATCCTGAAGTGAAACGCCCGGCACTGCTGTGCCGTGACCAGATACCGGGGTTGCGCCACCTGATGCGCATGGCCTTCGCCAACCTGGTGATGCAGTTCTCTGAGCGTGTGCGTTCGTGCCGGTTCGACGACGCCGCGCCGCACGACCGCCCCTACGACCCCGACCTCGACATAACTATGCTCATCGACTTAGACCTCGAGGACGAGAACCTCGACAACGGCCGTCTGCTGGCTGTGAAAGCCTCGATGGAGCATATTCTGGCGCTGACAACGCTCTCGTTCACGTTTGACTGCGTGAACCCCGAGCTGGCACGCACCTACCGCGCCCAGGCACGCGAGGCCACCGAACGCCTCGGCGACGACATCGACCCCGTGGTGCCCCCCGGCCGCATCGCCGCCTGGTACTACTGACCCCCAACCGGCCTTCACAGCCACAGCATAAGCTCAAAAATAGCATAGGGTCTTTAAGGTCTTTAGAGTCCTTAACGACCCTAATGACCCTAAAGACCTTATTGACCTTATTAACCCTATTGCCTGCTATTTGCCGGTGAGCAGTTCGGCCAGGCGCTCTACGCCTTTGGTGGCGGGGAGCGGAATCACCGTAACATTGCGCGGCACGGGCGCGGGCTTGGGGTCGATGTAATAGACCGGAGTGCCGGGGCGCACGCAGTGCAGCAGCCCTGCCGCGGGATATACATTCAGCGAAGTGCCTATGACCACAAACACATCGGCCTCGCGGGCCAGTTCGGCCGCGGGCTCGATGTTGGGCACCGCCTCCTGGAAAAACACGATATGCGGACGCACGTGGTGCCCTTCGATCACAGTGTCGGGGGTTGTCTCGATGCTCTCGGGGGTAAGCTGCCATACTTTTGTCTCGTCGTCGAGGGCGCGCACCTTCATCAGCTCGCCGTGCAGGTGCAGTACATTCTTCGACCCGGCTGCCTCATGAAGGTTGTCGACATTCTGGGTGATGATGTAGACGTCATAGAACTCCTCGAGTTTCACCAGGCCGAGATGCCCGGCGTTAGGGCGGGCGTCGAGCAGTTCGCGGCGCCGGGCGTTGTAAAACCGGTGAATCAGCTCGGGGTCGCGTCGGAAACCGTCGGCCGAGGCCACATCCATCACATTGTAGTTCTCCCAGAGGCCACCGGCGTCGCGGAATGTGTTTATGCCTGATTCGGCGCTCATGCCGGCGCCGGTAGAGATGACGAGTTTTGGTTTCATGGCTGTATTCTGTTTTGCCGCGGCAGGGGATGTGAAAGCCGCGTATTGTATTGAAACGCCCGGTGGAGATCAGAAGTTTGACACGCAGGCCAGATAGTAGAAACAGAGGTGGCTCAGCAACAGCAGCACGATGATGATCCAGCTCATGAGCGTGCGGCGCCCGTAGCACTGCCAGGCCAGCAGACCCGAGCAGAGCACGTATGCCGGGTAGAACCAGGTGAGGCCGCGCACCACGGGGTTGGACGACGTTATCAGCGTCACCAGCCAGGGGAAGGTGAGTCCCGGCGCCATGGCCACGATGATGACAACCCACATCCACCAGGGCACGCGGTGGCGCGCGGCGGGTGCGGTGCCGTTTTCGGCCGGGGCGTTATTTTTTCCGTTTTCCATCGCAGTAGGCTTTTACGGTGCGGGCTATCCCCTCGCGCAGGTCGGTACGCGCCTCGAAACCGAAGTCGCGCCGGGCGGCCGAGGTGTCGGCGTTCCAGTTGCGCTGGCGCATTATGCGGTATTTGTCGCGGTTGAGGGTCGAGGCCTTCAGCCGCGCCTTTCCGATCTTCTCTGCCACGGCCGAGGCCACCCAGGTGGCCCACAGGGGCAGACACACGGGTATCACGAACCGGCGCCCCAGGGCGTCGGCCACGATGCGGCGAAATTCGCCCTGCGTGTAGGCCCGGCTCTCGGAGATTATGTATCGGCGGTTCACCGCATCAGAGGCAAGCGCCATGAACATCGCTTCCACCAGGTCGTCGACATAGATGAATGTCAGCTCCTGACGGCGGAAACCCACGCCGAAATCGAAATGCGAGTCAATCGACTTTATCATCATCAGATAGTCCTTCTCGTGGGGCCCGTAGACGCCCGTGGGTCTGAAGATGATGTACGGCAGACCCGACATGTGCTCGATGAATGTCTCGGCCATGATCTTCGACTGGCCGTAGCGCGTGTTCGGCGCCGGGCGCATATCGTCGGTCAGCGGCGCGTATGTCTTTTCGTCGCCGGGACCCAGGGCAGACAGCGAGCTCATGTACAGGAACTTTCCGGGATAAAGCCTGAGTTCTCTCAGCGCCTCGGTGAACGAGCGCAGGTACTCATAGTTCACCCGCTTGAAATCGAGGTAGTTCACAGCCTTTGTGGCGCCGAGGTTATAGATTATATAGTCCCAGCGGGGGGGATTCCCCTCGGCCGACACGAAGTCGGCCAGAGCGTTCTTGAGCGCCCCGGGGGTATCATAATCAAGGACGAGGAAACGCAGCCGCGGGTCGGTGAGGTAGCGGCGCGAGGTTGTCTCGCGCACAGCCACGGTGACATCCATCCCCAGCTCAAGGCCGCGGGCGGCGATAAAACCGCCGATAAAACCGCCGGCGCCCACCACCAGCAGACTCTTCCCTTTGAGCGCGCCCGGGTCGGGGGCCTGCGCGTGGTTATTTTTTGTGTCGCTCATAATCTTCAATCGCTTTGCGGTAACACTCCATTGTGCCGCGGGCCATGGCCTCGTCGGTGAAACGGCTCACATACTGCCGTCCTTCGGCGGCAAGCCGGCGCCGCGCCTCGGGGTAGTTGAACAGCTCTTTGGCCAGACTGATCCACTCGCCGATGTCGCCGGGACTCACCACCGGAGCCGAGGGGCCGGCGGCTTCCTCAAGGCACGAACCAGAGGCCACGATGACCGGCGTGCCCACCGACAGGCTCTCGATGACCGGGATGCCGAACCCTTCGTAAAGCGACGTGTACGACGAGCAGAACGCCCCGGCATACAGCGCCGGCAGGTCGGCGAAGTCGGCGTAGTCGATGAATTTTATACGGTCAGATGTATTGTAGGTCCGCAGATACGAGTCAATGGTGCGGGCGTAAGAGGGTGTGCGCCGTCCCACGATAACCAGGTCGAACTCGTCGGGAAGGCCACGCAGCCCCCTGACGGCCATCATCTGGTTCTTGCGCGCCTCGACGGTGCCCACACATATTATATAAGGGCGCTCGATGCCGTATTTGCGGCGTACCTGCGCGATTTCGTCAGCGGGCACATCGCGCCTGAACTGGGCATGACACCCCTGGTAGACCACATCAATCTTGTCAGGGTCGACGCCATAGAACTTCACCACATCGCGGGCGGTACATTCCGAAATGGCAAGCACGCGCGTGGCGGCATGTACCGACTTGCGGAACTTGTAGTCGTATATCTTGCGGTCGACAAGGGGATAGCACTCCGGATAGTAGCGGAATATCACGTCATGAATCGTAACTACCGAAGGCACTCCGGCCGAGGCCACATTAACCGGCAACTCGCCCGAGAGACCGTGAATCAGTCCTACCCCCTCGCCTACCATCTGCGATGCCATATTGAGCGTGCGCCAGAACGGTTTCCAGCGCGTGATGTATTTCTCGTCGGGGGTGACGAGTGACACATTGTCGTGCCCGAGCACCTCTTCAAGGCGCGGGTTGGGTTTCACCACAGGCGTATAGAGGCGGTAACTGTTGTCGGGATAGAACCGCGCCATCACGTCTACCAGCAGACGCGAGTAGTTTCCCAGCCCGGTGTTGTTCAGCACGGCACGTTTGCCGTCATAACCGAAAATCACGTCAGAGCGGTATTGTGCGGTGAATTGAGTTGTCGAGCGAGATCAGCGTCTCGGTACCCACAACGCCCGGAATCTGCTGGATTTCCTTGTTGAGAACCTCCATCAGATGGTCGTTGTCGCGCACGAACAGTTTCACGAGCATGGTGTAGGGGCCTGTGGTGAAATGACACTCGGTGACTTCGGGAATCTTCTCAAGCTC
>CALJBF010000329.1 GCA_938027385.1 uncultured Porphyromonadaceae bacterium
CAAAGAGGTAATATGGGGCGGCAGTCTCATACCCCGTCTGAAAGGCGACACTGTGGCCGACGACGCGAGGGTGGGCGAGAGCTGGGAGATTTCGGCCATGCAGGGCCATGAGTCGGTGGTCGACCGCGGCCCGCTGCGCGGTCTGACCCTCCCCGAACTCTGCGGACGCTATGGCGAGGCACTGCTCGGGCGCCGGGTCGTTGAGCGCTACGGTTGCCGTTTCCCCCTGCTGGTGAAACTTATCGACGCCCACAACGACCTCTCGGTGCAGGTGCACCCCGACGACGCCACGGCGCGCCGCCTCTCGGGGGCTGCGGCCCGCGGAAAGTCGGAGATGTGGTATGTGATCGACACTCTGCCGGGCGCGCGCATTTACAGCGGCCTCAGGGATGTGACCGACGAGGCCACTTTCATGCGTCATGTGGCCGACCGGACTCTGCTCGACCTGGTAAGCGCCCACGACAGTGCCCCGGGGCAGTTCTATTTCCTCCCGGCGGGAACCATACACTGCATCGGCACCGGCAACCTGCTTGCCGAGATCCAGCAGGAGAGCGACATCACCTACCGCCTCTATGACTTCGACCGCCGCGACGCCGACGGCAATACGCGCGAACTGCACATCGAGCAGGGGCGCCAGTCGGTTGATTTCGGCACCCCTTCGTGGCGCAACACCCCCACGGCACGTGTCTATAACCGGTCGACCGAGGGTGCCGTGAGCTGTGACAGTTTCACGGCCGACTACCTCGATCTCACCGACGGGATGCCTGTCACCGTCGATAACGACGGTGCGTCGTTCCATATCCTTATGGCTGTGGATGGCATGCTTACTGTCGCTGTCCCCGGGGGCGAAACGCTCACGTTAGGCATGGGGCACACGGCGCTGATGGCCGCCTCGGTAGCCCGCTACACGCTTTCAGGCCCCGCCAAGGCTCTGAAAATACGTCTCTGAGTGTCTCCCTCCCCGCTATACATAAGCCACATAAGTTACATACGTCACATACGTTACACCCCCAATCCCCTGCCACCCTGTTATCATGAAATTCAAACCAATCATAACCCTGGCCGCCATCGCCGCGGCAGTTTCGGCCCACGCCGCCGACAGCGGCACGCTGTGCCTGCGTGTCGGTCTTTCAGACGGCACAGAGGCCTTCTATGAGGTTGCCGACGGCCTGGAATGGCGCCTGCACGACGGTACTCTGTCTGTTTCGGCTGCCGGTGAAACCACCCCCTGCACCTATGAGGTCGCAGGGATTTCAGACCTCACATACGTGCGCCATAATTTCGTTTCTCTCGATGACCCGGAGGGTGCCGGAAGCCTTGCGATACGCCTTGCCGCTGACGGTATAGTGATTGACGGCGCGCCATGCGACAGCCGTTGCCTGGTAGCTGACATGCAGGGGTGTGTGATGGCCGACCGACGTTTCGATGGCTCGCTGACCGTGGGGTCGCTGGCTCCCGGCACATACCTCGTGACTGTAAACGACCGTGAAACCCTTAAAGTTACCGTGAGATGAAGAGACTGATGCTTTCTGTGGTGACAGCGATGGCGGCCATGAGCCTCGGCGCCGAAGTTCCCCAGACACATATATACCGCACCGACGGCGGTTTCCAGCGCCTTGAGGGTGACGTGGAGTGCCGCCATATCGATGCCGGAGGAATAAAGGTGGCCCGGTTTACGGGCGAGGGCGACCCCCTGTCGATGGAGGTTGCCGCGATTGACCATATCGACCTGCGCCGGATCGCCGTGCCGCGCATACATATAGATATTCCCGGCGCCCCGGGTCTGACACAGGTGCAGGAGAAGGAACTCTATCTTGACGCGCTTATCTCGATCGAGGGGAACGGCTACATCGATGACCTTGCGCAGTGCGACGTCACGGTAAAGGGTCGCGGAAACTCCACCTGGTGGATGCCCAAGAAACCGATGCGCCTGAAGTTCGACAAGAAGATTTCGCTCGGCGGCATGAAGAAGGCCAAGAGCTATGTGTTGCTGGCCAACTACATAGACCCCTCGCTGATGCGCAACGCGGTGGCCATGTGGCTGGCGCGCGAACTCGGCATTGCCTGGGCGAACCATATCGTGCCCTGCGAGGTCACGTTCAACGGCCACGACCTGGGGGCGTTCATGCTCACCGAGAAGGTAGGCATCGGGGGCGCCAGTGTCGACATCGAGGAAGAGGAGGGCATACTGCTTGAGTTGAGCACCGAGTATGACGAGAAATACAAGTTCTATTCGGGCAAATACCATCTGCCCGTGATGGTTAAGGATCCTGACTTCGACGAGCTTGCCGAGGATAACCCCTCATGGGGCACCCCCGAAGAGAAACTGGCCCAATGGAGGGCCGATTACAACCACGCCGAGAGCCTGGTGACACAGGGTCGCGGTTTCGAGGCGTTCGACCTCGACAGTTTCGTAGACTATGTATTGCTCTACAATATCGTGCTCAACGGTGAGATAGGCCACCCCAAGAGCCTTTATCTGCACAAAGAGCGTCTTGGCGACGACTGCAAGTGGATGTGCGGCCCGGTGTGGGACTTTGACGCCTCGTTCAATCTCACCGAACCCTCGAGCCAGGGATTTGCCCCGCGCGCCTACGACGGCGGCCTCTGGATGAACGGCCTGTTCACGCGCCTCACCGAGACCCCCGGGTTCATGGAGCGTTACAAAGAGCGTTTCGCCTGGTTCCGGGCCGAGGTGTATCCGCGCCTGCTCGACTTTGTAGACGAATATGCCCTGCTGGTGTGCCCCTCGGCGAAAGTAAACGGCCAGCTCTGGCGCGCCGGCGATGACCTGGGCTGGTGCAAGGCCATCTCGTCATACGAGCATGAGGCCCACGCTGCCGCCCTGCGCCTTTGGCTCACCGAGCGCGTGGCCCACCTCGCCACCCTCGCCGCCGCCGACCGCATTAACTGACCCCACCGGCGCCCGGTGGCCTGCCCCCGCCAAGTGGCACCACCCTTCATCGCAATCTCTGTCCCAGTTATCGGCCGAGCTCGGCCGATAACCCGACCGCGGTGCAGCTATAACCCGACCCCGGGCGCCACCCACCCATGGCCATCATAAAACACACCGGTCTCACAGGCTTTTGCCTGTGAGGCCGGTGTTACAGTCGGGGTGAGAAGACTCGAACTTCCGACCTCCACGTCCCGAACGTGGCGCGCTAACCAACTGTGCTACACCCCGAAAGCTCTTGCAGGCCACAGACATGAGCGTGACCCGGCGTTTCTGAGCGCACAAAGGTAACTATTTTTTTTGAATTGCCGATAATTTTCGGCTCTTTTTTGTAAGTTTGCACATCACCGCACATCTGAAATGACAATTATAATGAATATCAGAAACTTTGTTACGCGACGTCTGGCGGCTGTCGGCGCCGGCGCACTCACCTGCCTCTCGGCCCTGGCTTGGGGACAGAAGGGACATGACGTCACCGCCGCGATTGCTGAAAACCATTTCACACCGGCCACGGCAGCTGCCGTGGCTGACCTGTTCGATGGCATGAGCCCTGTCTACTGGGCGAACTGGCTCGACAATGCCAGCCATACGCCTCAGTATGCCTACTCCAAGACCTGGCATTACCGCAACACCGATGCCGACAAGACCTATTTTACCATGCCTGTGCACCCCGACGGCGATGTGGTGACCGCCATCAGATACAATATCAGCCAGTTGGCCGACACCACCGTGGCCCGCGACCGTCGTGTGCTGGCCCTTAAGATGCTGGTGCACCTGGTGGGTGATATGCACCAGCCGATGCACATGGGCCGCTCGACCGACCGCGGCGGCAATTCGGTGAAAGTAAAGTATTTCGGCCGCGACGCCAATCTGCACGGCATCTGGGACACGAACCTGCTTGAGTCGGCGCACCGGTGGAGCTATACCGAATGGCGCGAGCAGCTCGACCGTCTTCCCGAGGCACAGCGGCTTGTTGTTGCAGGCGGCAACCTTGACGACTGGGCGCAGGATGCCACCCGCATCGCCGCCGATATCTATGCCCGCACCCCCGAGAGCACCAGACTCTCGTATGACGAGGTGGCGCTGTGGGCTCCGGTAATCGAGCGCCAGCTTGTGTCGGGCGGTCTGCGCCTGGCGCATATCCTCAACTCGCTCTTCGATCCGGCCTATCCCCACCGCCGTGACCCCGCCACGTTCTGACCACCCCTTCCGCGCCCCATTTCCGGCATCGATCGCAGGGTCACTGCATGTAGCGGCCCTGCAATCGGTGCCGGCAATCCTATGGCATTTACCTTAATTATATCACTGAACTATATCACTGCAAGGTATTGATTTTTAGTTTATTAACATAATTTAACTATCGGGGGGGGTAAATTGTGCCCTTTTATGTAATTTTGCGATGCGAATTGGTAATCATGCAAATACAACACACAAGATATCTTTAACTTATGACTAAACTGCTACTCAAACTCTGGCTTGCTGCCGTGGTGGCTATCCTCCCCGCGACGGCAAATGCCATCGAGCCGTCTGACCTTGACGGCATGATTGTTGCTCACACTGACGTCGGTAACGGCGGACAGCATTCTGTCGGCATGAATACGTTCAGCGGCCGCTTTGCAATCAATTCCTACGGTCAGCTTGCTCTGACAGACTTCCTCGCAGCTTATGATATCCTCTGCGAGATAGAGACTATCAACGGCAAGGAGTGTCTGAGCCTGATAATGGATCCGGACAGGGTGCATCCCTCGCATGTCTCGGGCGCAGAATACACCGATTACAAATACGACGCCGTTTTCCAGCCGGTAAATCTGGAGAGCCGTTGCAAGTATTACTACAATGGTAGAAATGGTTATACGTACGGTTACAATGATGCCGCGGGTGTCAAAAAAATATATGGTGAGATCGTTGACCACGGTTATTACTATACCGTGGAGATCGATGCGCTGTCGCCCACAACCGCCGATCCTTATACCGGCTTTAAAGTGTTGCTGTACGACAAGAATGGCTATTATCAGGGATCGACGATTTTCGACGGCCTGATGTTCACGATTTTCAAGCCTAACGCCATTGCTGTCGATTATAAAGATGGCGAGAAAATCGATGAATATCCGGTAATGCTCAATAAATATACCCAGGGCGGTCAGGATTATCTCGAAGTCGGAAACTGGATGAACGGTGGCACGGGCCTGGAGGTTGTGGAAGGTAGTCTGGATGCGGATCGCTGGCAGACTCTCATAGGCAATCCGAGCGGAGCCATAGAGTATGCGAACAAGACTGTGTCGCTTGATGCACAGGGGTGGAACTATTATATCGGTTATGATTATGTAGGTTACATGACCCTGACAACCGGGTATCAGTCAATATACGCCGAATGGGTTCACCAAAACGGCAGATACGGAACCCAATATGCCATCTGTGGCATTGCCGACCCTCAGAACATCAATGTAAATGACCCTATCACGGGCACTTTTGAGACTTACGACGGGCTGCGTCACAAAAATTATGACGCAAACGCCTGGGTGACAAATGACGGTACGGTGCGCACTTTTGACGGCGGTTATGAGATAGTCTTCGGTGCCTATGCCTACCATGATTATTCGCAGGTGCACGACTACATTGACAGCACCGTCATCACTCCTATGGATGACAATGATGTCACTGCCGACTTCAATCTCGATGTGAGACAATACAGCGCATACGACCGTGATACCAAGGGTGAGTTCCGCATACAGGCTGATGTGGTTCCGCAGCAGAACTGCCACAATGTGGAGAGCTATGACCTGTATGTGGTGCCCAAGGCGATGTCGAGTATCAACCAATTCGCAGACGGCAAACATGACTATACTACCGGCCACGCCGATGCAGTGCTGATCGACTCGAAACCCGCCGCGGGTGCCAATGGAGAGAATCCGGTGTCATTCGACAAATGGTACACTCTCACCGGCGACAAGTTCAACAAGAATCTCAACGATTACTCGCTGTTTGTCAAGGCCAACTATAAGAATACAGACCTTGCCCCCACATTCCATCAGCTGACCCCGCTCACCGACACGGTGATAACTTCAATCGGTCTGACCGGCGCAGACAGCGATGTCACTGTAACAGCTGCCAACGGTACAATCACCGTGAACGGTGCCGATAATGTGGCTGTCTATGCCACGACCGGTGCCGAGGTCTACAACGGCCCGTCGGGCGTGATCAACGTGGCCCCGGGGCTCTATGTGGTCAGCGCCGCAGGCAAAATACAGAAGGTAATTGTTAGATAATCTGACAGTAAAGATACTATATTAAGATTACTAAATGTTGGCCGGAGAGCGTGACAGACGCCACGGCTGCAAAACGCCCACCGACAGTCTTGACGACAGGCGGTGGGCGCTTTTTTGCATGCAATTTCTGTATGTAAGGGGAGGTAACCTCGGTTGCCGGCATGTATGGACATCGCTTTTGCGATGTTCACCACATGCTCAGAAATATCCACATCTCTAAATAAGAGATAAACACGCGTGCTAACTTTCTGATAACTAATGGCGTAAAAATTGCAGTATATGTAAATAGCCGCAAATACGGCGTTTTAGGGGCGCCCGCGCAGGAGTTTTTAAGAGCGTAAAGTTGGTTATATTGGCATTTTAGCGTAACTTTGTACAGATTATGTATCTCTTATTTAGAGTGCGGTCGATAAGTCTTTGTGACTGACCGGTTTATATGAGATATATGGCTGACATACATACGGCGTACCACTGTTGCGGAACGGCACGTTCTGCGGCGGGGGGAAGAAAACCTGTATCCTTCGCCGAGGATTTGAGTCGCGGAGTTGTTTGTGATAAATCCGCTGATTCTCAACTGAATGGCGGTGACGGATTCAGGCTCAACGTCGTAACTGCCGAGGCTGGGGCCAAGGATGCCATGACGCGGCGCGCATGCCGCTCGTTCCTGGCATCGGGAGCGCGCGGCGCATCGGAAGATGACTTGCACCTATGGCTCTCAGACATGCTGTGGCACGGCATAGCGCCCGTGACCCGTAAACGCTATTTCGGCCGTCTGCACAGCATGTATCTCGATTTTCGCCGGGATGAGACTCCGGCGGATGACCCGTTCGAGGCTGTGCGTGAGGTGTTTGACGCCGCCGGGGCGATATGCGCCGCCCCTGGCGATGCCCAACTGAAGGCCGTGAGAGTACTGGCCGCGCGTTGCATGGCTGCCGACGGGTCGGCTGCAGCACTGAGCCGCATTTTCATGTATATGCTTTATGATGCCGGCACACCGCTTGCCGATGTGGCCGGCATGAAATTCGATATGCCGCGCCCGGCGTGTGATCAGATGGCCGAGATTATTGACCGTCAGCGCGTTTCGTGCCGCCGGCAATATGTGTTCGACCTCGGGCAGTGCCGTCGGCGCTCCGCGCAGATAATCCGCGAGCTTGATGCCGCGCTCAGTCATGCAGGCCGGTCGTGGGGTGTGTTCGCCGACGGCGATGGCTCGGCTGTGGGGAAAATCAAGGCGCTCTGGGGCGCTTTCGCACGCAAGGCCGGGGTGGCACCGGCTGTCGCACGGGCCGTGATGGGCGATCTGCCGCCGGAATGCGCGTGGCTCTCGCCGGTGCGCGCCGCCAACATTGACGAAGCCGACCGCATGGCCGTGATATGCCGTGTGGCCGATTTCATAAACCCCGCCGCCCCGCGCTGGCATGTGATGCGGTTGCGCCGCGGCGTGACCCCTGACGACATCCGGGCCACCGTGGGCGAGGGAACCGACGCCTCCCCGTCAGTCGCCCTTTACTACCCCACACGCCGTGTAGCACGTCGCGAGGGGAAGAAACTGACGTTTCACGACGAGCCGTTCCTACCCGGCATCCTGTTCTTCAGGACGCGCACCGACCGCGTGGGCGCCGTCATGGCCCGCATGGCCGACAAGGCGTGGTGTTACCGCACCGTAAACACCCCCGACGCGCCCTACGCCGTGATTCCAGACGCCGAAATGGAGCGGTTCCGCAAATACACCGGTTGCCTGACCCCTGACGCCGACGTCGCCCTGGCCGACACGCGCACGCTCGGCCCCGGCACACGGGTGCGCATAACAGGCGGCGTGATGGAGGGTTACGAGGGGGTGGTCTACGGCCGCGGCGAAGACCTTACGTTCGCGTTGCGCCTGAGTGCCGACACCGCCCTGAAATGGACCGTCAACGTGCCCCCCGATATGGTCGAGCCGCTCGACACCCCATGCGCCGACTGACCGGAAATATTCCAGTATAAACAATACAGATGACTGTCGACTACCAGTTTACATCATTCCCGACACGTTCGGTGACCACCACCGCCTCCGACGGACGTTTCCGCGTGGCGGTGTCGCTCCCCGTCGAGGATGTGGCGCGCAACGACTGGAAGTCGTTCGAGGGGAGCGGTTTCGCCGACCCCGAGCGGTTCATCAACTCGCATACACGGCTGAAAGAGAAACTGTCGCAGAGCATCCTCATTCTCGAGTCGACCTTGCGGCAGATAAACACCTCGAACGCCGCCCTCGACTCGGGCACCGGATTCGTGGCCTACGGCCGGCAGCTGGCCGAGAGTCTGCGCGCCGAGGCCGGCACCGAATCGCGGCGCCGCAAATACACGTCGGTGCTCAGGCGTTTCGAGCGTTTCCTGGCCACCGAAGGGCTTGACGACGTGATACTTGCCAACCTCGACCGCGACATCATCGACCGGTTCAACCGGAGCCTCGTCGACGAGCACATGATGGCCACCACCATCGGTTTCTACAACCGCATACTCCACGCAATATATAACAACGCCGTGCGCGAAGGACTTGCGATACAGGCCGATCCGTTCGGCAACGTGGAGATGAACGGCGCCCGCATCGAGGCCCGTCACCCCCGCCAGCTCACCGTGGCCGAACTCGACCGCCTCTTTGCCGCCGACCTCTCCGACGCCCCGGCCCTGACACAGGTACGCGACATCCTCCGCGTGGCCTACCTCACCGGCCTCACCTTCGTGCAGATCGTCAATCTCCGCCACCGCGACCTCACTCCCGAACTCTCCGCCATCCTCCATCCCTCCACCCCCGCCGCCGAAACCTCCACATCCTGCGTGCCCTCAGCGCTCTCCGAGTCCTCAAAGTCCTCAGAGTCTTCCGCGTCCTCTGAGTCCAATCCGGACGCCTATATCTTCTATCCCGACATCGTCGGCACCCCCCGCCCCATGGCACGTCTGCGCAACGACTACTTCCGCGCCCAGCAGGCCCTTGCCGCCCGTCTCGGCCTCCACGGCCTCCTCTCCATCCCCCGCGTCCGCCACCTCTCCCCCCGCACCCCCAAATGAACCAGGTAAAGGCCGGAGCCGCCCTCAATTACGTCATCATCGGGCTG
>CALJBF010000330.1 GCA_938027385.1 uncultured Porphyromonadaceae bacterium
TTTGGCCTTGGGTTTTGCCGTCAGAGCCGATGCGCCGAGCATCATTGCGGCGGCAAACAAAAAAAGTTTCTTCATGATGTGATGTGGTTAGAAGACAAAAGAGAGTTTATTTTATAGTTTATAGCGTTTAGAAAGTTTAGAGAGTTGAGGGAAATGTGAGTGAGAGGGGGTCAGAAGGGTTTGCGGTATTTCCCCTCGGTGATGTCGTCGAGGATGCTCAGATACGAGGTGTAGCGCGACTGCGCGATGCGGCTGTCGGCGAGAGCGCGCAGAACGGCGCACCCCGGCTCGTGCGTGTGGGTGCAGTTGCCGTAGCGGCAGTCGGCCGAGATTCTGAAGATTTCGGGGAAGTAGTGCGACACCTCGGCCTGGTCCATCCCTATCGTGCCGAATCCGCGCACTCCCGGAGTATCGATCAGCCAGCCGCCACGGTCGCCGGGCAGGGGGCACATCTCTGAGAATGTGGTGGTGTGCATACCCTGGTCATGCACGTCTGAGATCTCGCCGGTGCGGAGATCAGCCCCGGGAATGAGGTCGTTGATCAGCGTCGACTTTCCGACACCCGAATTGCCCGAAATCAGCGTCACCTTTCCGGCAAGGAGTTCGCGCAACGTATCGACCCCCTCGCCTGTCTTGGCCGACAGCGCTATCACCGGATAGCCTATCGAGCGGTAAAGATATTCCACGGCGTCGAGCAGTTCGCGGTCGTCGGGGTCGGTGAGCAGGTCGGTCTTGTTCAGCACCAGCGCGGCGGGTACATTGTAAGCCTCGGCGGTTGCCAGAAAGCGGTCGATGAAGGTTGTCGACGTCTCGGGATGCCTGAGCGTGGCCACGATTATAGCCATGTCGAGGTTGGCGCCGAGTATGCTGGCCTCTTTCGAGAGGTTGCTGGCCCGGCGTATTATATAGTTGCGCCGGGGCTCGATGGCGGTGATGAACGCCGCGCCGTCGGGCGCAAGCCGCACCTCCACCCTGTCGCCTACGGCCACGGGATTGGTGGTGCGTATCCCTTTCAGGCGGAAATTGCCCTTGATCTTGCACGCCAGTTCGCGGGTAGACCCGTCGGGCATCGAGGCAAGCACAGTGTACCAGGCGCCTGTGTTTCTCACCACAAGCCCCCTGACAAAACCGTTGTCGCCGTTGCTGTCGCCCTGCGGCTGACTGTTGCGTTTCTTCTGAGCCATTTCTCGTGTTTGACGGCGTAAAGTTACAAAAAATCCCGCTAAGTGCCCCAAAAAACCACATGAATGACCAAAACGAGAAGCACAAGCCATGCAGCGGCCTGGATTCGCACGCCACTACGTGGCTTGTACTTCGTATTCCGGAATGATTTTGTTTACCTGACAGCAATAAAAAAGGTAAGGTTTTGAACCCCAAACTTTTGTAGCTTGTTATAGATATAAAACAAAAATAAAGGAAACCGGGAACCGGATACAAAAATTACCGAAATTTCTTAAAATTAAAAAATTTGTGTAAATTTGCGGCGTAAATGTACCAATTTCTGGATTTTTGACAACTAACGAATGTTTAACCCGTTAATCAGTTTTTCAATATGAACGCAGAAGCAATCGGATCGTTCGCCGGCCTTGTATGGCAGGCTCTCAACGAAACTGACACTCTTGGCCTGAAACAGCTCAAGAAAATCACCAAACTCAAAGACAAAGAGGTCTTCGCAGCCATCGGCTGGCTCGCCCGCGAAGGGAAAATCGACATCCAGTCGAACCCCGACGACGAGAAAGACCTGCTCCTGGCCCTCGTGCAGGACAAATAAGCGCACGAGAAATAAGCGCACGAGAAACAATAACCCCACATCGCGGCGCCCCCTGCGGGGAGATGCCGCGCCAACTACGCTGACGGCGTGTCAGCCGCAACAGGCATTTCCACCACGGAATCGCCGCGCGGCAGCACGCCGTCAGCACATAAGTAACATAAGTCACATACGTTACATAAATCACCCACTCCCACCATGCAACTCAACCAACAGATACCCGACTTCTTAGGCTATGACCTCGACGGCAACCCCGTCATGGCATCGCAGTTCGAGGGGAAACCCCTCGTCATCTACTTCTACCCCAAAGACAACACCCCGGGGTGCACCGCCGAGGCATGTTCGCTGCGCGACGGCAACCGCGAACTCAAGGCGCTGGGCTATACCGTGATCGGCATCAGCAAGGACTCTGCCGCCAGCCACCGCAAGTTCGCCGAGAAACATGCCCTTGATTTCATGCTCCTCTCCGACCCCGAGACCACAGTCAACCAGGAGTTCGGTGTATGGCAGAAGAAGAAGATGGCCGGCCGCGAATACATGGGCACCGTGCGCACCACCTTCGTCACCGACGCCGCACACCGCATCACCCACATAATTACCAAGGTCAACACCAAAGACGCCGCCGGGCAGCTGCTTGAGCTGCTGAAGTGACTCAGCCCAGCGAGGCAATCACCCGGTCGTTGGCGCGGTCCACTACCGAAGTGTCTATCGAGTCGAGATAGATCTGAGTGGTTGCCTCGGAGCGGTGCCCCATCCCCTGACTGATCACGCCCAGGGGTACCCCTACCCTGCGCGCCGTAGTGGCCCAGCTGTGCCGGGCGCAGTGCATGGTCAGCGGGATGTCGCACCCCGCCATCGCCGCAAGGCGCTTGAGGCTGCGGTTTATCATATATGCGCGGTTGCGGGAAGCCCTGAGCGGGTCGGCCTCAGCATCCGTGATTATCGGCACCAGATACGGCGACCCCGCGCGGTTGCCGTAGCGGTCTACTATCGCCTGCATCTCGCGCGTCCAACGCACGGCAAGCGACTGACCCGTCTTGCGACGCCGGTAGGTCACATATCCCCGTTTCAGATCATCGCGCCGCAGAAACGCCAGGTCAATGAAACTCATTCCGCGCAGGTAGAAACTGAGCATGAACATGTCGCGGGCGTAGGCCAGCGGCGGCCGGTCGGCGAGATCCATTTCCCGGAGCCGACGCATGCACCGTGCCGTGAGAGCACGCTTGCGTGTCTTTTCCACCCCGGTATATACCCCCCGGAAAGGCCACCGCTGTGTCACGGCCCCCTCGGTCACAGCCCGGTTATAGGCCGCCCTGAGTATGCGCATGTAAAACGAAGTTGTGTTGCGTGCCAGTCCGCGCGCCAGCATCCACGCCTCATAACGGCGCACTGTCGCTGAGGTCAGGCAGTCAATCAATATACCTTCACATCCGGTGAACCGCCCGAAACTTGCCGCTGCGGCGCGGTAGGTCTCGGCTGTGCGCGCATGCCCCTCGGCCGCAATGGCTGAGGCGACAGTCATAAGATAGCCCGGAAACGAATACCGGCTGCAATAACGGCCGTACTCGTCGGCCACGTCATCGGGGGTATAGGGCTCGCCACGCCGATCAAGGCCCTCGATGATACGCAATAACCGCGCATGTCCCCGCCGCACGGCATCGAGAATCACCTCCGTTTCGGCACGCCGCACAGTCTCGGCACACGGGAGCGCCGCCGGCAGTGAGCGGCGGCGATTCCATTCGGCGCCGGTGAGTCTATATGGTGTGGCTATGCGTCTCACCATGCGCCCGCGCGCAATCTGATAATAAACCGTTCCCGTCTCCGTGCTGTCGGCGGGAAGTCTGAACATTACTTTTACCGTTGTCATGATCTTGTCTGTTTTGGTTATAATCTGCAAGCCAAAGGTGCGAAAAGTTTTTATTGGCAATTCCCTTTATTTCTTCCACTTTCACCCGGCACCAATAAGTAAGCGACAGCTATTTTAACATGTAGCCATAACGCTTATTAACAAGATTTAACAATTGGGGGGGTAAAAATGTGAATTTATGTTTACCTTTGTGTCGATTTGTATGCCGAAAAATCTACAATCCATAACTCACACAGTGTAAGGATGTTAGATAACGTCAAATCATCACGTCATGACTTATGCTTTAACCCGCATTTTTCTATAAGACAACACTATACCGACTAAAAACACATTAATAAATATAAATCTTTAACTAAACCCCACCCCAAATGCAAAAAAAGATACTTGCATCTATCTTGGTGACACCCCTGGCTTTCAACGCCTTGGCCGACGCCAACTTAGACTATCTTAAGGATCCCTCGCAGTGGACAGAGTCAGGTATCAGCGGCGACGCTGATGTCTTCACCGATACAGAGGGAGGTTACAAGGCCGAATCTGTAATTGGTATCGGCACATTCACGCAGACCATCAAAAATCTGCCCAAAGGCACATACCGTGTCTCTCTCCAGAACCCTGAAAACGCACAGGTTACAGTAAAGATCGGCGCACAGGAAATCAAACCCGGCACCGACACGTTCGAGTTCAACATCAGCCTGGAGAAAGCCGACGTGACCATCACCATCGCCGCCATCGACCAGTCGAAGACCTACTCATTCGCCAACCCCGCGCTTGAGCTCGTTTACGATTTCGACGCACAGCAGGCCACGCTTACCGACGCACTGAACGCCGTAACACTTCTGACCGTCAATGCCGCCGACCAGAGCCAGGAGGCAAAAGCCCTCAGAACACTGAAAACCCAGCTCGAGGCCCGCATCAACACCATCACCGGCAATATCGCCGAACTTGACAGCGAGACTCTCGACACCTACAAGAAGTTCCATCTCTACAACACCCCCAACGACATCGCAGCCGCAATCGCACAGCTTACCGCTGATGTCAATGCTTACAACGACAGGGTTACCGCAGAGAACGACCTCTACGACACCATTCAGGCCAACACCGCCGCCCAGAACGCTCTTCTCGCCGGCGCGACCGACCTGCGCACCGCCCTGCAGGCCGTGCAGACCAAGATCAACGCCACCAACAACGACTACGTCAAAGGGCAGTGCAATCCCGGCGTGACCGAAATCGGCAACGAGATCACCGCTTACGAGAATGCCATCAAAGAGGCATACAAAGACCTCACCAAGAAAGGCATCACATTCGACGACGCCCAGCATGGCGTGATCAGCCAGGAAATCTCAGACCTCAGCAACAAGGTTGACCAGGCTCTCGCCGACTGGAACGCATATCAGGCATTCCAGCAGAAGAAAGTCGAGCTGATGACCGCCTTTGACCAGGCGTGGACCCTTATCGCCGAACTCAAGGGTATTGAAGGTTTCGACACCGTATATACCCAGATGATTTCGGTATGGCAGACCCAGATCAACGACAAGTACAACGATACGCTGAACGGTTTCAGCATCAAGCCTGATGTAATCGCGGGGGCCGCCGGTTTTGTAACCGACGACATCGCCAACGCAGAAGCCGCCATCAAGTTCATCAACAATGTGCTTGCAGCCGCACAGGAAATGGTGAAGAACCAGAACGACGCCATGACCGCCGCCAACTCGGCTTACGACGCCGTGGCTACCCGTTTCAACTCCCTTATGGGTAAGCTCCTGCCCGAGAAATACCTCCCCGAGTACCAGCAGAAACTCGCCGACATCCGCGAGGCTCTCGCCGACGTGCGTGCCAACATCGATGAAGAGTACACACGCCACAACCTCACCGGCGATGACTACGAGAACGCACTGACCGACATCACCGCCAAGATCGACGACCTCCAGAAATTCCTCGACGACGCCTCCCGGCTTACGGTTCTTATACATGACCTGGCCGCCCTCAAAGCATACATCCTCGATGAAACCTCAGGCAAGCCCGGCAAACCCGATCTGAAGAACGCCGAGGGTGAGGATATCGTAGACATCTACTCGAAATTCCTGGGTACATTCGAATCGCTCCAGGGCGCGATTGACGACCTCACGCTTGAATCCACACCCGATGAAATCAAGGTAGTCGCCGACGGTATCGCCGCCGAAAAAGATAACGCCACAAAGCTCATCAATGCCTTCGCCGACGCCAATGTCGCAGTCAAGGCCTTCGCCGCCGACCTCAATACCCTCAAGGGCGTGGTTGACGCAAAAGAGATCTTCAAAGGCAGCGCATACAATAAGAACACATTCCTCAACGGCACCTATAAGGGTCTGACCAACGACCTCGCCGGGTTCAATGATGACCTGACCGCGGCCGCCGACCTCAACGCCCAGGATTGCTACGAGGCCGCCAAGAGCCTTGCCGAAACACTGGCGCAATACGATGCCAAGACCCAGGTCGACAACGCCACCAAAGAGTTCGAGACCGACGCCACCGAGGCCAACTACAAGGTCGTGGAGAATCTGCTTGCCCAGACCAAGACCAACCAGGCCACAGGCGAATACCTCTACAAGGAAACCGTCACCTTCACGGCGGTGGATACCGAGCTTGCCCGCATCGACGGCAACCTCGACACAGCCGAGGGTGAGACTCCCACCCCCGTCAAGGACTTCACACAGGTCGACACCGATCTCAAGAAACTCATCACCGAGATCAACAAGCTCCAGGAGACCATCGACGCCCTCAAGGCCAACGAAAAGGCATATCAGGATCTCTGGAACCTCGCCACTCCGAATCTCGACGACCTGCTGGCCGAGCTTATCCAGCACAACATCGACACGTCGCTCACACCGGCCGAGGAATATTACGCCAACCTCATCAACGGTGCCGACAACGCATCGAGCCTCGCCGCCCAGATCCAGAAGATCAAGGACGCCATCGACAAGGCTCATACCGACAAGAAAGCCGTCGAGCAGACAGCCGAGCTCACTGCCGACATCAACGCCATGGTGAACGCCATCGGCGCAATGAAACAGGCAATCACCGCCAACGAGACCGCCCACAACGCACAGCTCGCCGCATCTGACCGCATCCGCAAGACCATCAACGACTACATCGACGAGATCAACGACGCCGCAATCGCAAGCGGTGCTCCCGCCAGCCTCGTAGCCGACTGGATCTCGGCTCTCAACGGTCTGCTAAAAGACGGTGCCACCGTCAACGACGTGGATGTCACCGGCCTGGTGCCCGTTGACCGCGATGTCAATCAGGCATACGGCGAAGGCGCATCGCAGAGCAACGACAGCGACTTCCAGGCCTACTACAAGGCCATCGAGGATGCCGCAAACGCTATCTACAGCGATTACGACAACCAGTACGGCCAGCGCGTCTTCGACACGAACGCCAACACGACACAGGGCTGGGCAGGCACGCTCAACGACATGAACAAGGCATACACCGACGCCATCAACACCTACAACGACTTCACCTACAAGCTGCACAACGAGAAATACCGCGCGGTAATCATCCCCGTTGTCAAGACCCACGAGGGCATCTTCATGTACTATCAGGAGATTGCCCAAGTCAACGAGGCTTTCAAGACATGGTTCGCCGAGCAGAACAGCGCCAAGCATGTCATCACCGAGGCCGAATATGCCGCACAGGTGCAGAATGCCACCGACCTCATCACCGAGATCAAAGGCAAGGTCAACCTGATGGTACAGCAGGTGAACGCCGCCGCCGTAAACTACTACAACACACTTTACGGCCAGTGTTTCTTCGCCATCAACCAGGCAAAGACCACACTCGAGAACGCCGGTCTCACCACCGCCGAGGCTGTGAAGGCTCTTGCCAACGCACAGGGCTATCTTGATGCCGCCAACTCGATGCATGCCGCCGCAGTCGCAGCGAATCCCGGCAACATCATACTGCCTATGGACGACGTTGCCGACCAGCTTGACCTCGTGCAGCCCGCTATCGACCTCAGTAGCGCTGCACTCGGCAAATGGGACGCAAGTTTCGCCGACGCTACCGCTACCTTCAACGCACTTGGCGAGCGCCTCGACAAATGTGGCGAGACCATCAAGAACGACAATATCGCAGCTCTTGTGGCTCATGTCGTTGCCGCCGATGCTCTTGATTACGCCGCCCAGAACGACCAGTCGCTCATCGACAATCTCAAGGCACAGCTCGACCAGCTCGCCCAGATTCTCGCCGACGCCGAAAACATCGTCACGGCAGCCGAACAGCTCAAGGCCAATATCGACGCCGAAAACGCCGCTCACGATAACTACTATAACGTAGTCATCCCCGGGCTCGAAGACGCCTACAAGGCTCTCGTGGATTATGTAAACTCGCTGTCGAGCGCCGAGGAGACCAACCTCCAGGCCGCCAAGGTGGCAGTTGACAATGTGAAGGATGTGATTGCACGCAACCACGACCAGCTCACCGTTCCCGCCAACGAAACCGCCATCAACAACGCCATCACAGCCGCTTACGGCCAGATTGACGCCGCATATCTCACCGCCTTCGGTTTAGAGAAAGACGCCCTGAACAAACTGCTTGCCGACACCAAGGTAGCGTTCAACAACAGCAAGGTCAACGGCAATCTCGACACCGCTACGCTCAACGGCTACGACGAGGCCATCCACCAGCTCGACGACAAGATCCAGGTGATGACCAACGGCATAACCGTCGACGACAAGGATACCTTCCGCGACAACGCCAAGGCTTACGCCCAGGAACTCAGCGATATCTACGTGGCGCTGATGAAGTCGTACACCATCGTCGAGAGCGACCAGGTTGTAAGCGGCGGCGACCCGCTGCCCGGCATCATCGATGCTCTGCTGGCCCAGTTCAACGAGACCGCGACCGCCATCAGCGAAGCCCAGGCTGTGCTTGACGGCGCATCTGACGAGGCCAAGGCCCTCATGGGCGATGCCGTACAGCAGTACGCCGACGAGCTGAGCGCCCTCAGCACCGCTCTGGGCAACCAGAAGAGCGGCTGGGATGCCGACGGCAATGTCGTTGTAATCAGCAAGGACAAATACACCCAGGCCATGACCGACATCCTCGGCCAGGCCGACAACCTCAAGCTGCAGATCAGCAATGCCGTACAGACCGCCCAGCAGGAGGCCGACCGCCGTGCCGCCAGCGACGCCCAGTACGACGCCCTCAACACCGAGCTGCAGGGTTACCGCGACACTCTCGAGGCTCTCCGCACCACTGCCGAAGAGTTCGGCGTACTCGACCGCTACGAGGGTATGCTCGACAACATCGAGCGCATGATCAACGTGGCTCAGGACGACATCGACGCACTGAAACCCGCCTACGGACTCACTGCCCAGACCCAGCTCACCAACAAGAGCGCAATCACCTCTCAGCTTGCATCGGCAACCGCCAACATCCATTACGCCTACACCACCAACGAGGTGATGAAGGCACGCGCCGCCGTAGAGTCGGCCATGGATGCTGTCATCGGCAATATCGTTCCCTCTGTCAAGAGCGAACTCGAGACCAAGGTCAACGACCTCATCACCCGTTACAACAACCTGTATGACGCTGTAGCGGCAATCACCTCGTTCAACCCCGACCAGCTCGACGAGTTCATAAACACCCTGGCCGGCTACCGCACCGAGGCTGCCGCCATCGCTGCCGAGGCCAACAGCATCGTCACCACAGCCGGTGAGAACCGTTTCACCCCGGGCGACGTGAACCTCAACCCCGACGGCGTGGTCAACGTAGCCGACGTGCAGATGGTAATCAACTGGATCGGCGAAGGCATGACCTATCAGCAGCTTGCCGAGGAGTCGCCGCGCCAGGCAGCCGCCGCCGACGTCAACGGCGACAAGGACCTGAACATCGCCGACGTCACAGCCATCATCCAGATGGCTCTCGACTACGACTATGAGGCCACAACCGAAGGTGCAAAGGCCGCTCCGCGCATGGCACTCGCCAAGGGCGTGCGCCAGAGCCAGAACACCATGGGCATGGTACTCATGAGCGAGGAGGGCAACACCCGCACCTACGCACTGTCGCTTGCCAACACCGACGCCCTCATCGGCGGTCAGATCGACCTGACCCTCCCCACCGGTGTGGAACTGGTATCGGCAACCCTGACCGAGCGCGCCGCAGGCCACGACCTGTACCGTTTCGACAACAGCAACGGTGCCCGCCTGGTTATCGCGTCGCTCGCCAACGAGCAGATCAGCGGCAACGAAGGCGCCCTGCTCATCATCGAGGTCAAGGGCCACGGTGTGGTTGAGGCTGAGAACGTGATCTTCGCCGACGCCAACTCAACCGCCCTGAAGGTCGGCAAAGCCGACACCACCATGATCGAGTCGATCACCAACGGCATGCACAACATGAAAGAGCGTGTTTACAACGTGGCCGGTCAGATCATGCGCTCGGCACAGCGCGGCATCAACATCATCCGCCACTCTGACGGCACCACCACCAAAGAGATGCATTAATCTAACCCGAAATCCCGCACCTGCGTGAGGGTGTCGCAGAACCCGCGGGTTCTGCAACATCCTCTCACAGCAGGGGTGGAAAAAGACAATACAGAAATAATGAGATTTTCATACAAACAGTCTGTCGTCAAGGCTCTGCTGCTCTTTGTGGCTCTGGTGAGCGCCAAAGCCGCACAGGCCGACAACCGCCTGGAAATCGCTCCGGTGACTTTCCTGGATTACGAGACGGTTCAGGTGCCCGTGACGCTTGACAACACAGACCCTGTGGCCTCGTTCCAGTTTGACGTGGCCCTCCCCGACTGCCTGGAATTCGCAGGCGAGCCGGTAAAGAATCTTGACCGTCTGAGCCAGAACGGCCACCAGATCGCATTCAGGGCTGCTACCGGCCGCGTGATGGTGATCTCGCGCAACCGCGAGGCTGTTATGGGTAACTCGGGCACCGTGCTCACCCTGCCGGTGCGCGTGAAACCCGGGCAACTCGACAACAGCGCGCACACGATCAAAGTACGCCACATCACCATGTCTGACGCCGCCGGCACAGAGACCTGGTCACAACCCGCGTTCGACGTGACAGCCACCCTGCAGGCATCGCGCATCATCGCCAGCGCCGACGCACCTTCGATGGTGTTCGCCCCGGGCCGCTCGCGCATGATAAACGTGAGCATGACCAACAACTGCAATATCGACGCATTCCAGCTCGATGTTGTGCTCCCCGAGGGTTTCACCATCGAGGGTGAGATCGAGCTCGGCGCACGCTGCAGCAACACCGCCTACATCGACGTTGTTCCGCAGGCCGACGGCCGCACCACACGCCTCATCATGTCTGACATAATGACCAACCACGCCGTAAACGGCAACGAGGGCGTCGTGTTCAGCATGAACGTGAAGGCTCCGTTCGACTTCATGGCCGAGACCGCCGAAATCACCGTCAACAACTTCCAGGTATCGTATGCCGCAGGCGCATCGGTTCCCGGCGAGGGATTCACCATGGCCGTGGTGAACAGCCAGCAGAGCTACTCGCTGGCCCTGGCCCGCGTGACAGCTCTTGAGAATGCCCTTGAGACCGCCCTCGAGACCATCGCCACCGAGGCTCCCGACGTGAAAGACAACTTCCCCGGCGACGCCCTGGCCACCCGCATCAGCGACCTGAAAGCCGCAGTGAACGCCGCCTATGAGGGCTACACCATCATCGACAGCTACAACTCGCTGATGGAGACCGCCGACGGTATCGCCGCCGACATCGAGGCTCTCGTTGCACAGGCCAAAGAGGCCGAGGCTGCATTCAAGGCCGAGGAGAAACGCAAGGCCGACAACCTGGCCGCATACAATGCCGTTCTCGCCGAAATCGAGGCTCTCCAGGCATCGCTCAACACTGCCGCCGCCAACGTGGCCGAGCAGTACCCCCACGCCAGCGTGACAACCGAGAAAGAGGCAGCACAGAACGCCATCAACGCCGCCAAAACCGCCGCTGACAACGCCTATGCCAGTGTGACCGCCGAAGGTGTGTTC
>CALJBF010000331.1 GCA_938027385.1 uncultured Porphyromonadaceae bacterium
TCAGGCGAACCTGCTATATAGCCCTGGACATTCTGGCTGGAGAAAACCACTTCCTGCTCTGGGTTGTAACCGGCATTTATATAGGCGAAACATTTCTCGCCCGACTTACCTTTGATATTGACACCCAGCATTTTGGTCGACGAGCCATTCGCATACTGAGTGGTATTGCGCATGAGCACATAGAAACGGTTCGTATTCTTGTCGACCCCGGATGCCACCTGAATCATTGAAGCTGCGTTATAGACCTCTCCGAATTCAGGCCAGTTGGAAGCGGAATAGAATGCTCCGTCAGTCGCAGGTTTCGATGACACAACCTTCTGGTCGAGCTTGTCGTATATCACGAGCTCGCAATCGAATGTTTCGGAAGTACCAGACCAGAACTCGGCGGTATAAGCCAGTTTCCAGCTGTCGTTGGTGGCACCTGACATGAATGTGTTCAGCGTGGTACCGGCCATACGGCTGAAGTTCTTCTGAATGGCCATGGGTTGTTCCCCCTCGTTGCCGGCAGCCACACAGATCACGGCATCCTTTGACAGTTCATCGAGTATCTGGGATGTTTCCGAGTTGGGGTCGTGCGAACCCGAGTTGTTGCCGAGCGACAGATTCACTACTGCCGGCTGACCGGACTGTTTGGCGTATGCGACCACGCTTTCCACGCCCTCCATAATCTGTGAATCGTAGAAATCACCACAGCCGATCACCAGGTCTGAATTATATGCCACACCATAATAGGGTATGTCACCTTCGGTACGCACTACCTGCGAGCCATTGGCCTGGGCATATTTACCCTGCACGTTACGCGAACCGGCCATTATACCGGCCACATGCGTGCCATGGGTTTCGCCGACAGCATCAGTCTGGAATCCGGCAATAGCCTCCGGAGTAGTGTAGGCGGTCACACCGGTCTGCTCTTTCGACAGATACACAGCCTTGACACGGGTAGAACCGTCAGGGTTGCGGAATGCGGCATGGTTGGGATCGAGGCCCATATCATACAGGCCCGTGACCACGCCACGGCCGGTAAACGACATCTGCTGTCCCTGATGCTCAAAACCCTGGTTTACCTGATCTGAAAACGACAGGCGACGTGCCACATCCATCCTGACGCCCGATTTCTCACCGAACGACATTGAAAATACCTCGGGCATCGCGGCAATCTCCTCAGCACGGTCAAGCGGTAGCGACACGATATGGAACTTGCCGATGGTGGTTCTCACATCAAGACCTTTCTCTTTGAGAACCGATACATCCTCTCCGTCATTCAGCCTGACAATGGCGGATATGGTTTCAGGAACAGTGACTGCAGAACGTGTCTTGGCAGCCATTGTCCTTTCCCCGAGCATAAGCTTTGCCTGGGGCGAGAGCTTGTTGCTGTAAGCGGCGGCGGAGAGACAGCATCCTGCTGCCAGAAGTCCGCAGATGACAATTTTCTTCATTCTGATATCTGAAAAACAGTTATATCTGGTTAAAGCAAAACCGGACCACTTTAACTGGCCCTTCTGGATATATGACCAATAACGACACATATAATAAATAAACATCAACAATAAATAAACACTATCGATGATGCATTCATACGACACTGTGCAGTCGCCAACTGCCGGTGTTCTCCGGATAGGCTTCTTTTTCAAATATTCTATCGATACCGGTCGACAGCGTCACTCCTAAACGAGAAATAGCCGGGCATAACTATGGTCATTAGCGCAAAGTTACAAAAATAGTTTGTTTCATGGCAATTTTCCACCACGAATTTTATCTAAAAAAATTTAAAACATTTCACCTCGCCCGTTCACGGCATATTTATATTCACGGAAAGCCACCCGATGTTGCCGGAAAGCAACCAAAACAATCGCGATGCGATAAATATGCAACAAATCCGCATACGTTAAAAGTCAAATTGTTCACAGAAAAATATGTTTGAATAAATATTCATAAGTTATGCAGCAATAACATCCTGAAAAGCAATTTGTTATAACAGTATGTTTTTAAACATTGCCGCACAACACGCGCGTTTTTCGTGTTAAAATCCGACAAAATTTCCTTAGTTTTCTTTATTTGTATGACATTTTGCATTATCTTTGCAAAAATAAAGTGTCGTTGTGACGTTTTAACGCATTTCTGCGAGCCTAAAATCCATCGGTGCTTTATTGTTTCAGTCGGGTGCTTTAAGCCAGATTTGGAACAAACCGTTAAAATTATTCCATAACTTCTTTTACTTGCTTAAGATCTTTAACCGGCAAAGAAACCTCGGTTTCAACCTCTCCGTTTGTCGCGTTCAGTTTTGTCAGAAAAAAAATCAGATGAAGAAAGCGGCCGCTCAGGGCACCGGGCACTGTGACCCCGCTCCACGACCGCGAGTGTGTGTATAATATTTATTTATGTCAAGTTATATTAGTGTATGAAAAAGCTGTTTCTATTGCTCACGGCAGTGCTGATTTCAGCGGCTTGTGCCATCGCACAGACCCGCACAATCCACGGCACCGTCGTTGAAGCCGGCACAGACGAGCCCCTGACGGGTGCAACGGTTATGCCGATCGGCGGAGGACAGGGCACCGCGACTGACCTCGACGGCAAGTTCACCCTGAACATCCCCGCCAATGTAAACAAGCTCAAAGTATCCTTCGTCGGTTACCAAGAGCAAACCGTCAACGCTGCTGACAACATCACGGTAGCACTTCACAGCGCCGCCACCGACCTCGACGAGGTCATCGTGGTCGCCTACGGTACCGCCAAGAAATCGGCCTACACCGGTTCGGCATCCGTAGTGAAGGCCGACCAGATCGAGGGACGTCTCGTAACCGACGCCGTCAGCGCCCTCTCGGGTTCTGTAGCAGGTGTGCAGGTGCTGTCGACCAACGGCCAGCCCGGTTCGTCGCCCTCAGTGCGCATCCGCGGTATCGGCTCTATCAACGGTTCGGCCACACCTCTTTATGTGGTTGACGGCATGCCCTTCGACGGCGACATCGCAACCCTCAACACCATGGACATCGAGTCTATGACCGTGCTGAAGGATGCCGCCGCAGCCGCCCTTTACGGTGCCCGCGGTGCCAACGGTGTGATCCTCATCACCACCAAGCGAGGCAAAGAGGGCGACGCCGTAATCTCGCTCGACGCCCGCTGGGGTGCCAACTCGCGCGAAATTAGCGGTTACAACACCATCAAGGACCCCGCCATGTATACCGAGATGGCATACCAGGCCCTGCGCAACGGTTACCTCTACCACATGAACCAGGATCCCCTCACCGCCCATATCAATGCCAACCAGGCCCTCTACACCGCCTTCGGTACCGGCTACCAGGTATGGAACGTGCCCGCAGGCCAGCAGATTGTCGGCACAAACGGCAAGCTCAACCCCTCGGCCACACTGGGCAATACTTATACCGCATACAACGCTGACGGTCAGGCTATCGGCACACACTATGTGACCCCCGACGACTGGGCCAAGGAAACCTACCGCAACGGTCTGCGCCAGGAGTACAACCTATCGATTACCAGCGGTACCGAGCGTTTCAATTTCTACGCATCGGTGGGCTATCTCGGCGACGAGGGTATCATCAAGAACTCGAACTACAACCGTCTGGCCGCACGCGTGGCCGCCGAGTACCAGGCCAAGAAATGGCTGAAGATCGGCGCCTCTATCGCCTACAACCACGTTGACATGAACTCACCCTCGGGTCAGGACGACGGCGACCAGTCTGTTGCCAACTCGTTCATGTATACCGACTACATCGCCCCCATCTACCCCATCTACGTGCGTAACGCCAAGGGCGAGATCATGACCGACCGTCAGACCGGCGGCCCCATCTACGACTTCGGTGACGCCCTCCACTTCACCGGCGCCACACGTAACTTCATGCCTAACGGTAACCCGACGGCAACCATCATGTACGACAAAGACCAGCTGCTGATGGATGTCCTCGACGCAAAATGGTTCGGTGTCATCACCCCCATCG
>CALJBF010000332.1 GCA_938027385.1 uncultured Porphyromonadaceae bacterium
GCCGTGCAGTTCAAGGAGGAGCAGGATCATGCTACCATCCTGATGAACTATGTGAACTCGCGTGACGGCAAGGTCATCCTTGCCCCGATTGCCGCCGTTGATACCGAATGGCCCAGTCCGGTAGCCGCTTTCGAGGCCACCCTGGCTCATGAAAAGAAGGTGACGGCCCTCATCAACAACCTCAACGCAGTGGCTGTGGAGGCACGCGACTACGCTACACAGAACATGCTCCAGTGGTTCATCAACGAGCAGGTCGAGGAAGAGGATAACGCCCGCGGCTATGTTGACGCTCTCCGCAAGATCGGCGACAACGGCTACGGCCTCTACATGTTCGACAAAGAGCTGGGCGCCCGCGTCTACTCGACCCCCTCGCCTCTGGCCGGCAAGGAATAATCCC
This sequence comes from uncultured Porphyromonadaceae bacterium, assembly GCA_938027385.1. Lineage (GTDB taxonomy): Bacteria > Bacteroidota > Bacteroidia > Bacteroidales > Muribaculaceae > UBA7173. The sequence continues at coordinate 398 of CALJBF010000332.1, forward strand.
GTATCCCTCAGAGGCAGTCGGGAATAGCCCGGCAGTCCTCTTGCATCGCAGACCGGATCCGGCGTTTGCAGCAAGACATGCACATGGCATGTCTTGTAGCAGGCGGCAGATCCGGTCTGTCGTCTTGCGGCGTGACCGGCGTTTTTATATCTCCGGCAGGTGAATATGATTGAAAAACAGTTAAATTATGTGATAATGGAAAGTGATGCACACAGTTTTTCACCTTATTTTAGTAAATTTGAAATCCCAAGCATTATCCTGTTTCCATTCCCAAGGGTTATATTAGTATAACTTGAAATTTATTATGCCATGACGACATTTCTATTGATAATCGGTGCGCTTGCCCTGTCGCTGGCATTGGTATGGATTTTTGTCAGACCGTCGGCCGGTGCCGTGGCCGCTTATTTCGGCACATGGGCCGTGTCACGGTCTGGATACGGTGTGATTGACGGCGACACATTGCTGTTCTGGGCTGTGGCGGTGCTGATAGTTACCGGCATACAGATGGCGCGTGGCCGTGTGGTCACTTTCCCGCTGAAACTGAGATGCTATGTGGCCGGCGGGTCGCTTGCGCTCGCGGCGGCGGGGATGCTCGTCGGCTCGGCAGGCATGATTGTGGGGGCCGTGGCCGGGGTGGTGCTCGGTGCAGTGGCCTGCAGGGCGGCTGACCGAGGGTTCAGCAACAATTCGCGCTACTGGGCGTCGGTGCTTGCGCTTGGTGCGCCCGTGGTGGTAGCCGTCTGTCTGGTCATGCTGGCCGTGACAGCGATAATTGCAAGGGCCAATATAATACAGTGACGGCGGTAATGCCTTAATTTTTTGTTCGTATCGTTACATGAAGAATCTTATATATGCCATACTGGCTGTTGCCGCGGTTGTGATTGCCGCGGCCGGTGCCAAAGCCGCTCCCTCGGCACAGAAACAGAAACTGACCGTCGAGGCTCCTGATCTCGAGAAGATTCACGCCGACATCAACGACCCGGCATCGCCGTTCTACTATCCGAAACTTATGCAGAGGTATGCGGCAAACGAGACGGTGATGACGCTCGACGATTACCGTCATCTGTATTACGGCGCTCTGTTCCAGGAGGATTTCAATCCTTACCGGCACAATGATTTTTCAACAAAGAACGAAAGCCTCTATTACAAGAACACCCATACCCGCGCCGAACTCGATTCAATAATATATTACGCCCAGGAGGTGCTCAAGGATGACCCCTTCAACCTCTCGCAGATGAACTATCTGATCTATGCCCTGCGAGCCCGCGGCAAGGTGAACCGCGCCAATATATGGCAGTACCGTCTGAACCATCTGTTGCAGGCGATTGTATCATCGGGTACCGGACTTGACAAGGAGCATGCCTGGTACGTGATAAATCCGCGGCACGAATACAACATCATAAATTTCCAGAACGCAAAGGCGCTCGACCAGCAGTATGAGGAGCCGTATTACGACCGTATCGAGGTCGAGAGACATGCCCGCAACGGCTCAACCAGCACAGGCACCTATTATTTCAACATACGTAACATGCTTGAGGAGTATTACCGCAAGTTCCCTGACCAGCAATGATGCCCTTAGAGGCTGATTAATAATAAGAGGCTGTTTTAACATTTATTTTTTAACAGCCAATTGAGGAATCCGGTAGCGGCGGCGTCAGTCGCCGCTGTCGTCTGACGTGGCGACGGGCTGCGCCGGTGTGCCGGCCTCCTTGTCATCCTGGGCGCGCCGAAGGGTGAAGATAAATTCCAGTCCGCCACCCTTTCGGTTGCGCACCGTGATGGAGCCGCCCATCGAGTTGATTGAACTCTTGACGATGGGGAGTCCGAGTCCCGTGCCTCCGGATTTGCGCGCGCGTCCTGTGTCTATGCGGTAGAAACGCTCGAACAGATGGGGCAGATGCTCGTTTTCTACACCCACTCCGTTGTCATAGAATGAGAATGTATAGAAGTTCTGGTTGCGGCCGATGAGCTCGAGGCCGACCTGCGTGCCCTGCGAGTATGCGCGGGCATTTTTTGTGAGGTTGGTCACGACCGATGTGAGCAGTCCCTCGTTGCCTATCACGCGGCAGTCACGCGGCAGGTTGTACCGGAAGTCCATTTCGCCAAGCATGTCGGTGCGGCTGATGTCATCGGCCATGGTGAAGATGAGGTCATGGAAATCGATTACCTTCAGCTGTATGTTGTTTTTCGATTCGTCGAGCCGTGTCATGGTCGACAGGTCGTTGAGCATGTTTACCAGCCGCTCCACATTGTCGTGTATCTTGCCCAGAAAGTGGTTGCGTTCATCGTCAGACATGTCGGGCTGCGCCAGGATGGTGTCGAGATAGGCGCGTATTATGCCGATAGGTGTCTTGAGCTCGTGCGAGATGTTGTTGGTGAGCTCGCGCTTGAGCTTGTTTTTCTCTTCGGTTGCCTTGAGGGCTATGACATGCTCGCGTTCGCGGCGCACGTTTGCCTGTATGCGCGAGTTGTATATGGCCACGATCTGGCGCGAAATGTCGCCTATCTCGTCGGCGGGGAAGTCGCCCATAGGTATGAAGTCGCGGTCTGAGGCTGCGCGACGTGCGAAATCATGCAGCAGACTCACGTTTTTGGCCTGATGCGCGGTAAAAATATAAGCCATGAGCGTGCCGGTGAGGCCGACGACGAGAATGATGATCCAGAAAGCCGGGTCAATCTCTATCATCTTCTTCACGTTTTTCGTAAGCGGAAGATAGGTGCGTATCTCCACCTGTTTCCCGGGTGTGAGGCGTGAGGAATAGCAGAAAATCGGCTCTTTGCCTAAGCGGAAATTGTCAACGCGCCTTACGGTTGAGCCGTCGGGCATGACGGTTTCCTCGGCGTGTTTCATGATTGCCGCGCTCGGGGTGTAGGGGCGTTCCTTGCCGAACTGGTATATCAGTTTCCCGTTAGTGTGGTTGTACAGGGCGATTGAGATGTCGCGCATGTCTGAATTCTCATAGTACCGCTGCATGAAATCCATATAAGGTTTCACGTCGAGGCCCTGCATGTGCCGGTTTATGATGTTGGCGTTGGCCAGGTGTATGTTTTCGTAGATGGCCTCTATGCGTGCGCGCCGTGTCATGCGGTACTGTGTCCATGCAAATCCGAGCACGATTGCCCAGATACATGCCGCCGCCGTGGCGAAGAGCCGCATCTGATACTTGAATCCGTTTTTAGTCCTTCGAGGTGACATTATCCCGCTGTTTTATTGACTGATCTCATGGTTTGTACGCCTGCGGCCCGGGCGTGGCCGGCGGGTCATGGGCCGACCCGCTGGCGGCAGGTGCCTCAGGGTTCGGCCTTGAATCCGTAGCCGAATCCCTGGCGTGTCACGATGTTGCGCTCGTAGGGACCCAGAGCCTTGCGCAGGCGGGTTATGTTGGTGTCGATGGCCCGGTCTGTGACCTTGAAACCGCCCCATACCTGGCGCATGATCTCGGCGCGCGAGTGGATGCGCTCGCGGTGGGTCATGAAGAACAGCAACAGCTCGAACTCGCGTTTGGTGAGGTCTACCGGTTGCCCGTCGATATAACAGGTCTTGTCGTTGCGGTCGATACGCATGGTCTTGTACGAGATGTCGGGCTCGTAGTGGCCCTTTGACATGTTATAGGCCTGTTGCTGCGAGGCCTGGGTGCGGCGCAGCACGGCCCGCACGCGGGCTATCACCTCTCCGATTACAAATGGCTTGGTGATGTAGTCGTCGGCGCCGATATTGAGGCCCATGACAGTGTCGTCCTCTCCGTTGAGGGCCGAGCAGAATATGATGGGGGTGTTTTCGGTGGCGGGATTGTTGCGCACACGCTTGGCAAAATCAAAGCCGCTTATGCGGTCCATCATGATATCGACAATCATCAGGTTGTAGAGCGACAGGTCGAGTCCGAGAGCTGTCTCGGCGCTGTCGGCGGTGTCGACTTCATAGCCTTCTTTCTGAAGGTTGAATTTCAGGACCTCGCAGAAAGCCTCTTCGTCGTCTATTACAAGTATACGTGTACGCTTCATTGTGGTTTGTGGGTTACAGAAATCAGGCGCGCCGGTGTTCGTTTTGCCATATTCAAGTCTTAAAGGCGCCGACACGCATTTGCACGTTTAAAGTTACAGCAATTTGGCGACATTTCGCACACATTTTTCTGAAAAAGTGTAAATCTGTAACATTTTTGACAATTACTCTATTGTGTCAGCTTTGCTGACCGGTTTTTATGGTGAGCATATTGAAGTCTAACGTCAGAAATTTGCTAAATTTGGGCATGGAAAAGAAATGGACGTTTTTTCTGTCGGCCGGTGAGGCGTCGGGCGACCTGCACGGGGCGCGGGTGATGGAGTCGCTCAGGCGGAAAGTCGGCGGGGGGTGTGAGTTCGTGTTCCTCGGAGGCGACGAGATGGCGGCTGTGGCCGGTCATGAGCCGGTTGTCGACTATCGCCGCATGGCCTATATGGGTTTTGCGGAGGTGATCCGCAACCTGGGGAATGTGTTCCGTAACCTCGGCATGGCCCGCAAGGCGATGAACGCACAGCCTGTCGACGCGCTTATCCTCATCGACTATCCGAGTTTCAATTTCCGGCTGGCACGCACGGCACAGAAACTGGGCATACCGGTCTATTATTATATCCCCCCGAAGGTCTGGGCCTGGAAGAAATGGCGTGTGCGCCAGATGCGCCGGTGGTGCCGCAAGGTGCTGTCGATATTCCCTTTCGAGGTTGATTTCTTCAGGCGTCGCGGACTTGACTGCGAATTCGTGGGGAACCCTACCGCCGCCGAGGTGGCCGAAAAACGCCGCGCATTGCCACCGGCACAGGAACTTATGGAACGTGTCGGGCTGCATCCGGGTGACCGTTACATTGCTCTGGTGCCGGGGAGTCGCCACGGCGAGATCCGTGCCAATCTGCCGGCAATGCTTGAGGCGGCGGCGCGTTACCCGCAGTACAAGGTTATTGTGGCCGGAGCTCCGGGTATCGACAAGGCTTTCTATGACGAGGTGGCGCCGGGCGCACCGGTGCTTTCGGGCGAGACATTCGCCATAATGGCCTATGCCGAGGCGGCGCTGGTGACTTCCGGCACGGCTACGCTGGAATGTGCCCTGCTGGGCACGCCGCTGGTGGTATGTTACCGCGGCAAGCGGATTACCTACGAAATCATGCGGCATGTGCTCACGATACCGTTCATCTCGTTGCCCAACCTCGTTGCCGGCCGGGAAATCGTGAAGGAGCTGATCATGCACTTCGCCACGCCCGAGGCGATGGCTGCCGAACTGGGCGATATCCTCCCGGGCGGGAAGATGCGCGGCCAACGGCTTGAAGAGTATGCCGCCCTGCGCGACTCGCTCATGGCCGACGACGGCGCCGCGGCCGACCGGATTGTCTCAGACATCCTCGCCAAACCATAACAAATTTAAGCGAACCAAAACAACCAAAGCATGATGTTTAGCCGCTTGCGCGGCGCAAACCATAAGAACCAACAGCCATACAGGGTCATTGATGCAGAATAATCTATTGGTGTCCGGTAAAATATTACGGAACCATAAACACGAAATATGAGCCACGTA
>CALJBF010000333.1 GCA_938027385.1 uncultured Porphyromonadaceae bacterium
TCTACGGCCAGGTCGACGGGAATCACCTCGGTGATGCGGAAGAACGCGCTCTGGAGGATGGTGTTGGTGCGGTTGCCCAGACCGATTTCCTGCGCGATCTTTGTGGCGTTGATGTAATAGACGGTGATGTTGTGGTCGGCGAAATATTTCTTAACCTTGTTGGGGAGGTTCTTGGCCAGTTCCTCGCCCTCCCAGATGGTGTTGAGCAGGAATGTGCCGTTGTCGCGCAGACCGCGTGTCACGTCATACATGTGCAGGTATGCCTGCACGTGGCATGCCACGAAGTTGGGGGTGTTCACCAGATATGTCGAGCGGATGGGCACGTCGCCGAAACGCAGGTGCGAGCAGGTGAAACCGCCCGACTTCTTCGAGTCGTAGGCGAAGTATGCCTGGCAGTATTTGTCGGTGTTGTCGCCGATGATTTTCACCGAGTTCTTGTTGGCGCCCACGGTGCCGTCGGCACCCAGACCGAAGAACTTGGCCTCGAAGGTCGACTTGTCGCCCAGGGCGATCTCCTCGGGCAGGGGGAGCGAGGTGAAGGTCACGTCGTCGACGATGCCGATGGTGAACTGGTTCTTGGGCTCGGGCAGGGCGAGGTTCTCGAACACGCCGATAATCTGTGCCGGTGTGGTGTCTTTCGAGGCCAGACCGTAGCGGCCGCCCACGATGAGCGGGGCGTTCTTCATGCCGTAGAATACATCCTTCACGTCGAGGTAAAGGGGCTCGCCGTTGGCGCCGGGCTCTTTGGTGCGGTCAAGCACGGCGATGCGCTTGGCTGTTTTGGGCACTGCGGCCAGGAAGTGCTTGGCCGAGAAGGGGCGGTAGAGGTGAACTGCCACCAGACCGACTTTCTCGCCTTTCTCCATCAGGAAGTCGATGGCCTCCTGGGCGGCCTGTGTAACCGAGCCCATAGCGATGATGACGCGCTCGGCCTCGGGGTGACCGTAGTAGTTGAAGAGCTTGTATTCGCGGCCGGTGATCTCGGAGATTTTTGCCATGTACTCCTCGACAACGGCGGGAACGGCCTCGTATGCTGTGTTGCATGCCTCGCGGTGCTGGAAGAAGACGTCGTCGTTCTCGGCCAGGCCGCGCGACACGGGGGTCTGCGGGTTGAGGGCGCGGGCGCGGAAACGGGCCAGGGCCTCCTGGTCTACCAGCGGGGCGAGTTCGTCGGTCTCGAGCATCTCGATTTTCTGTATTTCGTGCGAGGTGCGGAAACCGTCAAAGAAGTTCACGAAGGGGATCGACGATTTGATGGCCGAGAGGTGTGCCACACCGGCCAGGTCCATGACCTCCTGCACCGAACCTTCGGCCAGCATGGCAAAACCGGTCTGACGGGTGGCCATCACATCCTGGTGGTCACCGAAGATGCTCAGCGTGTGCGATGCCAGCGTACGGGCCGATACATGGAACACGCCGGGCAGCTGCTCGCCGGCGATCTTGTACATGTTGGGAATCATCAGCAGCAGACCCT
>CALJBF010000334.1 GCA_938027385.1 uncultured Porphyromonadaceae bacterium
TTGGAAAAGCCAAGCGCGATTGACCCCCTGCAGCAAAGTGTGATTGACCCCTGAGAACAATTGATTTTTGACCCCATGAAAGTCTTGGCCGGCGGGGTTATTTTTATTTTGTCGTTACTTTAGGGCGGCTTTCATTTTCCGGACGCTTTCGCCGGTCAGTTCGATGGAGTGAGCAGAGTGTGCTATGCGATCGAGGATGGCGTCGGCGACAGTGGGGTCTCCGATGGCATCATACCAGTTTCCTACCGGCAGCTGCGAGGTGATGATTATTGATTTGCGCCCGTGGCGGTCTTCGATGATGTCGAGAAGCAGCGGACGCTCCTTGGCATCCAGCGGAACCAGGAAAAGGTCATCGAGGATGAGCAGCGGGCTGCGTTCGATTTTCTTGAGTTCGGTTTCGAGCGTGCCTTTGGTCTTGGCCACTTTAAGAAGCCCAAGCAGTTTGGAGGCGTTCGCGTAGTAGGTGCGTATGCCGTTATTGCAGGCATGGTAGCCCAGCGCCGTGGCAATAAAGCTTTTGCCTGTGCCGGATGAGCCTGTGATGAACAGGTTCTGACCCTGCCGGATGAAGTCAAGACTGCACAGACGCTCCACCTGGTTGCGGTCAAGACCACGCGGAATCGTATAGTCTATTTCTTCCGGGAAGGCCTTGTAGCGGAACGAGGCTCCGCGTATGAGGCGCTGTATGGCGGCGGTCGAGCGGTAGTCCCATTCGCGGCTTAGCAGCCACGACAGGAAGTTGTCGGGGGTCATGGCCTCCGCGGTTGTCGAGTGAAGGCTTTCGGTGAAGGCCGCGGCCATGCCGTGCAGGCGCATGCGGTTCATCAGATCCAGGGAACGGGCGTTCTGATCCTTTTCAGGGTTGACGGGTACGGTATTGCTGTTGGTTTGCATTGTTGTCATTTCTTTTTATTTTTTTCATTTATCGGGTTGAAGTAGTCGCGTCCGCGGATATTCTTGTGCTGCGGCAGAGCCTGTGTCTGCTCATCGGCATCAGGCATGAAGTCCAGGTCCGTACCTTTATGAAGGATGTCAAGGACTTCCTGATAACCGTAAGCTCTTATTTCTGCGGCACAGGCACATGCCGCCACCAGACGTTTGAGTGTATATTTCTTTTCCAGCGAAAGGATGCCGCGACATGAGCGGTAGGCCTTGGGAGTGTATCTGATTACACCCGCGACTTCTTTCAGATAGTTCAACACGATGTTGTCTATCTGTGCGGCACGTTGGTATATCTCATCGAGATCCCGCTCAAGGCTTCCGCGGCACACCGGCAGATTATGGGCGCTTTTTGTCGTGTACTCATACGGTATATCGCTGCGCTGATGTGTGGTAATCAGTCTGAAGCCGTGGTATATGCTGACGGTATCGGCATCATACACCAGTTCCACCCGTTTGCCGACATAGTCTGTCGGCACGCTGTAATGGTGCTTGTTCAGTGTGACGTAACTGTTGCGCATCACCGTTGCCACACGTCGCTCTTTCATTTGGTAGCGGATTCCCGGCAGCGGACGCAGGTATTCCCGCTCTATATTCCGGAACAAATCCAGTCGGGATTCCTTACGCCCTGACATGCGCCGCCCGTTGAACTCGTCAAGGGCTTTGCGGATGGCTTCGTTAAGCGATGTCAGGTCATGACAGACCATACCCTCGATGGCGGCATAAACTGAACGATACATCAGTTTTACCGCATTCTCCACCAGAGCCTTATCCTTGGGATGACGTACACGGGCCGGGAACACGGCGCAGCCGTAATGCTCGGCAAAGGCTGCAAATTCATCGTTTATCACCGGCTCATTACGGTCACTGCGCGACACGGCTGCCTTAAGATTATCAGGGACTATCGCCATGGGCACCCCGCCATAGAAATGCAGCGCATTTTCGCAGGCAGCAATCAGATCTTCCCGCTTCTGAGACCATACGGCCTCACAGTAAGTGTAATGGCTGCAGGGAAGGATGGCCACAAATACCTCGACGGGACGCACTTCGCCAGTGGCCGAGTCGACTATCTCAAGCTTGTCGCCGGCATAGTCGATATACATCTGGTCTCCGGCAAGATGTTCGATATGTCCTGTAACATTGCGCGACTGAAGACGATACTGACGTACATACAGGCGGAATGCAGAATGCAGATATCCGTCAGGATGCGTCTTACGGTATTCCTCATAGAGACTCTTGACCGTCACGCCCTTGCGTGTCAGACGGGCGGCATAATCAGGCAGCAGGGCCTCAAGCTCGGCCTGACGAGGCGACGGCTCGCGGTGACGTACTCCCTTGGGAATGAACATCTCGCGCAGCCGGTGCTCCGGCAATGCCAGTAACTGCTCCATTGTCAGTGACGAGTCCTGCCATAGACGGACATATTTGCGGACCGTGTTGCGGGATACGTCAAAGGCCGCCGCGATGCCTTTTATCCCCATTCCCGATGCGTAACATCGGAGAAGATTTGTTAATTTTGCATTCATAATTTTAGTGTTTTTCCACCGGCCAAGATGGGACACTAAATTACATAAAAATCCCCTGTCCGCAACCGCTGACAGGGGTCATTTTTATTTTATATGCAAGGGGTTAACTCTATTTTATCCTCAGGGGTCAATCGCGCTTGCTGCAGGGGGTCAATCGCGCTTGGCTTTTCCA
>CALJBF010000335.1 GCA_938027385.1 uncultured Porphyromonadaceae bacterium
GTGCATATTCCTGAACTATGAACAATCTCAAACGGGTTGCCGTGTGGGTGCCGCTGATTGTGGCGCTCGCTTTCATCGGCGGTTTCGTCACCTCGGAGCTGCTGCGCCGCGGCGGCGCGCCGACAGCGACCCAAAAGAAATTCCAGACCGTGATGAACCTTATCCGCAACGACTATGTGGACGAGGTCGACCTCGACTCACTGCTCGAGCGCACGCTCCCCGACCTGCTTGGCAACCTCGACCCCCACTCGGCCTACATCCCGGCATCTGACCTGCAGGGGGTGAACGACGAGCTTGACGGCCAGTTCGGGGGCATCGGCATACAGTTCACCATCAACAACGACACCATCACGGTGCTTGAGGTGATCTCGGGCGGCCCCTCGGAGAAGGTGGGCATACAGGCCGGCGACCGCATCGTCAAAGTCGACGGCAAGGACGTTGCCGGCATCGGCATCACCAATGAGCAGGTGCTGAAGACCCTGCGCGGCGAGCGCGGCACAGAGGTGAAACTCACAGTGCGCCGCCCCAACTCAAAGAAACCGCTGACATTCGATGTGACCCGCGGCGACATACCCGTCACATCAATCGACGCCGCCTACATCATCGAGCAGGGCAAGGGGTATGTGCGAGTCAACAAGTTCGGCCGCACCACCTACGACGAGTTCTGGCAGGCCCTGAACGATCTCAAGGCCGAGGGTGCCAAAGACTTCATCATCGACCTGCGCGGCAACACCGGCGGGTTCATGGAGATAGCCTACATGATGGCCAACGAGTTCCTGGCCAAGGGGCAGACCATCGTGTCGACCAAAGGGCGCGACTACTTCATGTCGTCGGTAATCAACGCCGACGGCACGGGAGCCTTCCAGGACGCCCGCGTGGCCGTTCTGCTCGACGAGTTCTCGGCATCGGCATCTGAAATCTTCGCAGGCGCCATCCAGGACAACGACCGCGGCCTGGTGATCGGGCGCCGCTCGTTCGGCAAGGGGCTGATCCAGCGTCAGTCGGTATTGCCCGACAGTTCGGCCATCCGCCTGACCGTGGGGCGCTACTACACCCCCTCGGGCCGCTGCATACAGAAAGACTACTCGAACCTCTCGGCCTACGAGCACGACATCATCGACCGCTACAACCACGGCGAGATGTTCGAGGCCGACTCGGTGAAGTTCAACAAAGAGCTGGCGTTCACCACCCTGCACGGACGCACAGTCTATGGCGGCGGCGGCATCATGCCCGATATCTTCGTGCCCAACGACACCTCGGGCATCACCAACTACTACATCACCATAGCCAACGCCGGCATGTTCCACAAGTTCGCGTTCGACTATGTGGACCAGCACCGCGACGAGCTCACCCGCGCCGGCTCGGCCGACGCCCTGCTTGCCGCCCTGCCCAACGACGAGATCCTGCTGCGCGAGTTCATAGCCTACTGCTCGGCCAACGGCATCCCGGCCCGCTGGTACTACATCAACATTTCCCACGATTTGATTGTTAATCAACTGAAAGCGCTGATAGCGCGCGACGCCCTGGGCTACGACGCATATTTCAATATCGCCAACCGCTCTGACATAAACGTGACGCGCGCCATCCAGGAGATCAACAACGGCGCGGCCGATTTCCCGCTGTCACCGGCCAAGGGCACGGCGGCGAAACCGCAGGCCGCGGCAAAAGCCAACCGGAAATGAACAAAGATGACATACGCCTGCGCGTAAAGGCCCGCAAGAGCCTGCTCTCGGCAGCCGAGAAACTTGAGGCCGCCCGCCGCGTCTTTGACCGCATAGAACGCTCGGCGGCGTTCCTCGTGGCCGACAACATACTGCTCTACCACTCGCTGCCCGACGAGTTGTCGACACGCGAGTTCATCGACAAATGGGCCGACCGCAAGCACTTCTACCTGCCGCGCGTCAACGGCCTCAACCTCGAGATACTCCCCTACGACCGGTCGCGCCTGGCCATGGGGGCTTTCCACATCGAGGAGCCCCAGGGCGACGAGACCGCCGACATCGGCCAGATCGAGCTGGTAATCGTGCCGGCCGTGGCATACGACCGCCACGGCAACCGCGTGGGGCGCGGCAAAGGGTATTACGACCGTCTGCTTTGCGACACACGCGCCACCAAAATCGGCGTGGGCTATGACTTCCAGCTCATCGACGACGACATCCCCGCCGAGCCGCACGACGTGGCCGTCGACATCGTCGTCACCGAATCGGCCCACATCGTGGTAAGGCGCCGCTGACAAGCGCCGCCCCGGGCCAAACAACTGTAAACCAATCATGATTTCAATACAGAATCTTTCTGTCGAATTCAGCGCCAAGTCGCTGTTTGAAAACATAAGCTACGTCATAAACCGGCGCGACCGCATAGCCCTTGTGGGCAAGAACGGCGCCGGCAAATCGACCATGCTCAAGATCGTAGCCGGCCTGCAGAGTCCCACCTCAGGCACGGTGGCCGTCCCCACCGACACCACCATAGGCTATCTGCCCCAGCACATGACCATCAGCGACACCGCCACGGTGCGCGACGAGGTACGCAAAGCCTTCTCGCACGTCGACGAGATGCACGCCCGGCTCGACCGCCTCAACGCCGAACTGGCCGAACGCACCGACTACGAGTCAGACGCCTACCAGCGCCTCATCGAGAACATCACCGACCTCACCGAGCGCCTGGCCATGGAGCAGACCGAGAATTTCGAGGCCGAGATGGAGAAGACCCTGCTGGGCCTCGGTTTCAGCCGCGATGACTTCGACCGCATGACAGCCGAGTTCTCGGGCGGATGGCGCATGCGCATCGAGCTTGCCAAACTTCTGCTCACGCGCCCCGACGTGCTGCTGCTCGACGAGCCCACCAATCACCTCGATATTGAGTCGATACAGTGGCTCGAACAGTTCCTGGTCAGCAAGGCCAACGCCGTGGTGCTTGTGAGCCACGACCGCGCCTTTATAGACAACGTTACGACCCGTACCATCGAGATTTCGTGCGGCAAAATCTACGACTATGCCGTAAACTACACGAAATTTGTGGAACTGCGCCGCGAACGGGTGGCACAGCAGATGCGTGCCTGGCAGAACCAGCAGAAGGAGATCGCCGACACCGAGGCGTTCATCGAGCGGTTCCGCTACAAGGCCACCAAAGCCGTGCAGGTGCAGAGCCGCATGAAACAGCTCGCCAAAATAGAGCGCATCGAGGTCGACGAGGTCGACAACTCGCATCTGAGCCTCCGTTTCCCCCCTGCCCCGCGTTCGGGCGACTACCCCGTGATAGCCGACAACGTAGGCAAGGCATACGGCGACCATCAGGTGTTTGACGGCGCCACTTTCACCATCAAGCGTGGCGAAAAGGTGGCATTCGTGGGCAAGAACGGCGAGGGCAAGTCCACGCTCGTGAAATGTATCATGAACGAGATACCCTACACCGGCATCCTCAAGATCGGCCACAACGTGAAGATCGGCTACTTCGCCCAGAACCAGGCGCAGCTGCTCGACGAATCGCTCACGGTGTTCGACACCATCGACCGCGTGGCCGTGGGCGACATCCGCACCAAGATCCGCGACATCCTGGGCGCCTTCATGTTCGGCGGCGAGGCCATAGACAAGAAAGTGAAGGTGCTGTCGGGGGGCGAGAAGACCCGTCTGGCCATGATACGCCTGCTGCTGCAGCCGGTGAACCTGCTCATCCTCGACGAGCCCACCAACCACCTCGACATGTCGACGAAAGACATCCTCAAGCAGGCAATAAAGGATTTCGACGGCACGGTGATTGTGGTCAGCCACGACCGCGAGTTCCTTGACGGGCTTGTGGAGAAGGTCTACGAGTTCGGCGGCGGGAAGGTGCGCGAATGCCTCGGCGGCATATACGAGTTCCTTGAGAAGAAAAAACTCAGCTCGCTCCAGGAACTGGAACGCTCGACACCCTCGAAACCGGACCCGAAAGTCCAGGCCAAAGCCGCACCCGCGCAGAACGCCCCGAAACAGGCCGAAACACCGAAAAACCCCGACGCCGCCGCGCCGCGTCGCCTCAGCTATACCGAACAGCGCGAACGCAACAAGATGCTTGCCCGCGGCAAGAAGAAGGTCGAGGAGTGCGAGGCCCGCATCGCTGAAATCGAAGCCGAGATCGCCGGGATAGAGGCCCGCATCGCTGCCGGCGATGTTGAGGGCGACATCTTCACCCTGCACCAGACCCGCCACCGTGACCTCGAGACCGCCATGAGCCTCTGGGAAGTCGCCTCGCAGGAACTTGAAGACCTCACCGCCCGCCTCTCCTGAAACACAGACATAAAACGCACAAAAGCCAGTGCCGATATCGGCACTGGCTTTTGTGCGTTTTATGCGGGGCCTGGTTATTTGAGGGTACCGGCCTCAGCCTGCTTGATCATCTCCTGGTCAGCCGATACGTAGATTTCCACGCGGCGGTTCTGGGCACGGCCTGCGGGGGTGTCGTTGGTGGCCACATAGTCAGCCATGGGCACACCCTGGGCGGTAAGACGTGTGGGGGCGATGCCGCACTGTGCCAGATATGAGAGCACTGAGTCGGCACGGCCGGTCGACACGCGCTGGTTCACAGCCATTGTACCGGTATTGTCGGTGAAACCGTAGATCTGCACGTTGGTGTTGGGGTTCTCCTTGAGCGATGCGGCGAACTGTGCCAGCTCGGTCTGTGCGGTGGCGCTGAGTGTAGTGCCGTTGGTGGGGAACAGGATACCGCCGGGGAATGTCACCTTGATGGCGGTGAGGTCGTTGGCGTCCTTTACTGTCTCGACGTCGGCGTTGGCCAGCTGTTCCTTCAGTTTGGCGGCCTGCTTGTCCATGCGGTTGCCGATCAGGGCACCTGCGCCGGCACCTACGGCAGCACCGATACCCGAGCCGATGGCAGCGCCTTTGCCGCCGCCGATCAGAGCGCCGATACCTGCGCCGAGAGCACCACCGCCGCCACCGCCGATCAGGGCGCCTTTGCCGGTATTGGTCATTGAGTTACAGCCGGTGAGCAACATACCTGCGGCCAGGACTGCTGCGCAAAGAGTTTTGATTGCTTTCATGTTGTTAGTTGATTATGATGATTAAATCTATTGTCGGTAATGGAGGTTGCTGACCATCCGTGCCACACGGGGCAGGAATACTGACAGTATGAAATGTTGCCAAAATGTGCTTATTTGACATTTGCAAAGTTAATCAAATTTTCAGCTTCTGCAAAATATCATCTGTCAGTCACCGGTCTCCGCATGGCAGACATCTTATAAATCTTACAAATTCCATGGCCGATTGTTCGTTGACACAGACAACGATACTATCGTTATATGTTTTTTAACATAAGAAAAATCTGCAAGAGGTTTTCTTGATTTCTATAAAAATTTGTAACTTCGCGACAGTTAACCGTAATTTCCATGACTTCTGCCACAAACACTTCGGTATTACAGAAAGGCCTAATTATCAGTCATCTGGCCGCACTTGCAGTTGTCACCATGTGGGGTGGCTCATTCGTGGCCACCAAGGTTCTGACCGAGAACGGCCTCGGCCCGGTCGAGATATACATCTACCGTTTTGTGCTTGCGTATGTGCTTGTGGCACTGATGTGTCACAAACGCCTGTTCGCGCACAACTGGCGCGACGAGCTCATGTTCTTCGGGTGCGGACTGCTCGGCAGCTCGATATATTTCATCGCGGAGAACACCGCGGTAACCTATACGCGCGTATCCGACGTGTCGATGATCACCACACTCTCGCCCCTGCTCACCACGCTACTAATAGGCGCCATGTATAAGTCAGAGCGCCCGGGGGCATGGGTATATGTGGGTTCGGCGATAGCGTTCCTCGGCGTGGGGTTCATCATCTTCAAGGATGGTTTCTCGGCCCCCGACCCCAACGGACCCGACTCGCTGTCGACCACCATCGGCGACATGCTGGCCCTCGGCGCCGCACTGTCGTGGGCGCTCTACAGCCTGATTCTGCGTAAGCTCAATGTCACCTACTCGGCTCAGTTCATCACCCGCAAGACATTCTTCTATGGCCTGCTGACAGCCATCCCGTTCTGGCTCATATCATCAGAGCCGATGGTGGCGCCCGAGACCCTGCTGAGACC
>CALJBF010000336.1 GCA_938027385.1 uncultured Porphyromonadaceae bacterium
GTGGCCAACATACGCCGCGCCCTTGAACTGGGCAAGCCCGTATGCGGCATCTGCATGGGCAACCAACTGCTTGCCAAAGCCGCCGGCGCCAGCACCTACAAGCTCAAATACGGCCACCGCGGACACAACCAGCCCGTGCGCCAGGCCGGCACAGACCGCTGTTTCGTGACATCACAGAACCACGGTTTCGCCGTCGACAACGCCACCGTGCCCGCCGACTGGGAGCCGCTGTTCATCAACATGAACGACGGTACCAACGAGGGCATACGCCACAAGACCAAGCCCTTCTTCTCGGCACAGTTCCACCCCGAGGCATCGTCGGGCCCGCGCGACACCGAGTTTATCTTCGACCAGTTCATAAGCCTGCTCTGACGCCCCCGCGCCACAGCACCGGCATCCCTCTCTCTCAATCTCTCCCAACACTCCCATTACTCCCATAATTCCCACTCTCCCCCACCCAACCTACCACAGACCGTCACTTGTCACATGAAAGTTCTGCTCCTGGGCTCCGGCGCCCTGAAAATCGGTGAGGCCGGCGAATTTGACTACTCCGGCTCACAAGCCATCAAGGCACTGAAGGAAGAGGGCATCGAAACGGTGCTCATTAACCCCAATATTGCCACCGTGCAGACCTCGGAAGGGTTTGCCGACAAGGTTTACTTTCTGCCCGTAACACCCGAGTTCGTGGAGAAAGTCATCGAGAAGGAACGCCCCGACGGCATCCTGCTCTCGTTCGGCGGCCAGACGGCCCTGAACTGCGGCGTGAAACTGTATGACAGCGGCGTACTCGAGAAATACGGCGTGAAAGTGCTCGGCACCCCCGTGCAGGCCATCCGCGACACCGAAGACCGCGAGCTCTTCGTGAAGAAACTCGACGAAATCGACGTCAAGACCATAAAGAGCGAGGCAGTGGAGACCACAGCCGCCGCCCTCGAGGCCGCCGAACGTCTCGGCTACCCCGTGATCGTGCGCGCCGCCTACGCCCTGGGCGGTCTCGGCTCGGGTTTCTGCGACAACGCCGAACAGCTTGTGGCGCTTACCGAAAAAGCATTCTCGTTCTCGCCCCAGGTACTGGTCGAGAAATCGCTCAAAGGGTGGAAAGAGGTGGAATACGAGGTGGTGCGCGACCGTTTCGACAACTGCATCACCGTCTGCAACATGGAGAACCTTGACCCGCTGGGCATCCACACCGGCGAGTCGATTGTGGTGGCTCCGTCGCAGACCCTCTCTAACGACGACTATCATTATCTTCGCCAGCTGGCGATAAAAATCATACGCCACATCGGCATCGTGGGCGAGTGCAACGTGCAGTATGCCTACGACCCCGACTCGATGGACTACCGCGTCATCGAGGTCAACGCCCGTCTGAGCCGTTCGTCGGCCCTGGCGTCGAAAGCCACCGGCTATCCGCTGGCGTTCGTGGCCGCCAAACTCGGTCTGGGTTACGGCCTGTTCGACCTCAAGAACTCGGTCACCCACGAGACCTCGGCCTTCTTCGAGCCCGCGCTCGACTATATCGTCTGCAAGATTCCGCGCTGGGATCTCGGCAAGTTCCACGGCGTGCGCCGCGAGATCGGCTCGTCGATGAAGTCGGTCGGCGAGGTCATGGCCATAGGCCGCACCTTCGAGGAGGTAATCCAGAAAGGCCTGCGCATGATCGGCCAGGGCATGCACGGTTTCGTCGGCAACCACGAGATGAAGATCGACAGCCTCGACCACGCACTGGCCGAGCCTACCGACAAGCGCATCTTCGTCATCGCCGAGGCCATGAAGAAAGGCTATACCGTTGAGCGCATCCACGAGCTCACCAAGATCGACCGCTGGTTCCTTGAGAAACTGCACCACATCATCGTCACCGACGATGCCATGCACGCCTACAACAGCCCCGAGGAATTGCCTGTTGACCTGCTCAGGCTCGCCAAGGAGCAGGGATTCAGCGATTTCCAGATTGCCCGCGCGACACTCAAGGAGAAAATGGACATCACCGGCGCCGACAACATGCGTGTGCGCCAGCGCCGTCTTAAAGAAGGCATCGTGCCAGTGGTGAAACAGATCGACACCCTGGCCGCCGAATACCCCGCACAGACAAACTACCTCTATCTCACCTACAACGGCTCGGAGAACGACGTGAAGTACACCGGCGACCACCGCTCGGTGGTGGTTCTCGGCTCGGGCGCATACCGCATCGGCTCGTCGGTAGAATTCGACTGGTGCTCGGTGAACGCGCTGATGACCGCCCGCAAGGAGGGATACCGTTCGGTGATGATAAACTACAACCCCGAGACCGTGTCGACCGACTACGACATGTGCGACCGCCTGTACTTCGACGAGCTCACCTTCGAGCGCGTCATGGACATCCTCGACCTTGAGTTGCCACACGGCGTAATCCTCTCGGTGGGCGGTCAGATTCCCAACAACCTGGCCACACGTCTCGACAACGCCGGCATAAACATCCTGGGCACATCGGCCGCATCAATCGACAACGCCGAAGACCGCCACAAATTCTCGGCCATGCTCGACCGCATCGGCGTTGACCAGCCGCGCTGGCGCGAGCTCACCAGTTTCGACGACATCGACAAGTTCATAGCCGAGGTCGGGTTCCCCGTGCTGGTGCGTCCCAGCTACGTGCTTTCGGGCGCCGCCATGAACGTATGCTCAAACGAGGAGGAACTTCACCGGTTCCTGCGCCTGGCCGCAAACGTGTCGAAACAGCACCCCGTCGTGGTCACCGAGTTCGTGCAGAACGCCAAGGAGATCGAGATGGATGCCGTGGCGCAGAACGGCGAGATCAAGGCCTACGCCATCTCGGAGCACATCGAGTTCGCCGGCGTGCACTCGGGCGACGCCACCATCCAGTTCCCCCCGCAGAAACTGTATGTCGAGACGATGCGCCGCATCAAGAAGGTGTCGGCACAGATCGCCGAGGCCCTGAACATCTCGGGCCCGTTCAACATCCAGTTCCTGGCCAAGAACAACGACATAAAGGTCATCGAATGCAACCTGCGTGCGTCGCGCAGTTTCCCCTTCGTGAGCAAGGTGCTCAAGCTCAACCTCATCGACCTGGCCACCAAGGTGATGCTCGGCATCAAGGTCGACAAGCCCGCGAAATCACTCTTTGACCTCGACTACGTGGGCGTGAAGGCCTCGCAGTTCAGTTTCTCGCGTCTGCAGGGCGCCGACCCCGTGCTGGGTGTCGACATGGCGTCGACCGGAGAAGTCGGCTGTCTGGGCGACGACCCGGGCGAGGCAGTTCTGCTGGCCATGCTCTCGGTAGGCTGCCGCGTGCCGCGCAAAGGCGTACTGCTCTCTACCGGCACACCGCGCCAGAAGGCCGACATGCTCGACGCCGCACACCGCCTGCACAACCATGGCGTGACAATCTACGCCACCCCGGGCACCCAGCGGTTCCTTACCGAAAACGGCATACCGGCGCTGCCGGCATACGTGCCCTCTGAACCCGACAGGCACCCCCAGGCGCTGCAGCTCCTGCACGACAAGATGGTTGACTTCGTGGTCAACCTGCCCAAGAACCTCTCGTCGACAGAACTGTCGAACGGCTACAAGATACGCCGCGCCGCCATCGACCTGAACATCCCCCTGCTCACCAACGCGCGCCTGGCCTCGGCGTTCATCGACGCATTCACCTCGATGGACGTGAACTCGCTCCCCATCAAGTCTTGGGACGAGTACAAGTAACTACTGTCGCCCGGCGTACATGTTAAAGTAAAAACCAACCGGCATGCCGGTTGGTTATCTATTTGAATGAGACCCGTAAAAAGACATATCCTGGCCGCGGCCGCCCTGACATTCTGCCTGGCGGCGCAGGCATCGTTCATCGACTCGGGCAACGGCACCCCCGCCAGACCGTACCGCATCACGTCGGCCGACGACCTCGTGGAGTTCGCCGGCGAGGTGTCGTGGGGCAACACGTTCCGCGGCCGGTATGTGGTGCTTGACACCGAC
>CALJBF010000337.1 GCA_938027385.1 uncultured Porphyromonadaceae bacterium
TCTGTTCAAGAAGTACTTCCGACAGTTCAGGGCGCAGTTCCTTGGCCGACAGGTTGAGGGTAACCCCCTTGATGAGGTTGCCGCGCGCCTCCTGCAGCAGTCGCATGCGCACGAGATCCCATTCGAGGTTGCCGCGGTACGACATGTTGCCGCGCTGGGTTATCATCACGGGGGTGCCGGGCTTGCCGTAGTTGGCGAAGTCGATGTATTTCTGTCCGAACAGACGCAGTTCCACGGTGCCGGTATAATCTTCCACCGTCATGATGCCGAAATTGCCGCCGTTTCGGGCCGGCCGACTCTCGAATTTGGTGACCATGCCCCCGAAGGTTATCTCGCGCCCCTCCTCGATTGTGGCGTCCAGGCGGTCCTTGACGGTCGACATGCCGAAATTCAGTTCCATGTAATAGGGGTCGAGCGGGTGGGCCGACAGATACATACCCACGAGCTCACGCTCTTTTTCGAGCTTGACGGCGTCGACCCAGGGCACGGCCGATTTCACCTGCGGGCGTCCGGCCATGTTGAGCTCCTCGTCGATGTCGCCGAACAGTGATGCGGTCTGCTCCTGCTTGGCCTGCTGGAAGAGCTGGCCGTAGCGCAGCAGCTGTTCTGAGAATGACTCATCGCGGTTGTTTTTCTCGAAGTAGTCCTCGCGTTTGATTTCGGGGAAACAGTCGAATGCGCCGGCAAGCACGAGCGATTCGAGGGTGCGGCGGTTGACGAACTGGGGCGGCACGCGCTCCACGAAGTCATACGGATCCTTGAACGGGCCGTTGGCGTTGCGCTCGGTCATGATGGCGTTCACCACGTTGTCGCCAACGCCCTTTATGGCCGCCATGCCGAAACGGATGTCGCCCTCTTTGTTGACACCGAAGTCGTTGAACGACTCGTTGATGTCGGGTCCCTTGACCTGTATCTTCATGGCCTTGCACTCGTCCATGAAGGTCGTGAGCTTGTTGATGTCTGAGCGGTTGCGCGTCAGCACTGCCGCCATGTATTCGGCCGGATAGTTGGCCTTGAGGTATGCTGTCTGGTAAGCTACCCACGAGTAACAGGTAGCGTGGCTCTTGTTGAAGGCGTATGAGGCGAATTTTTCCCAGTCCTGCCAGATTTTCTCGAGCACGGCGGGGTCGTGGCCGTTGGCCTGTCCGCCCGCCAGGAATTTTCCCTTGAGGTGGTTCATCTTGTCGATGAGTTTCTTACCCATGGCCTTGCGCAGGGTATCGCTCTCGCCTCGGGTGAAGTTGGCCAGCAGGCGCGACAGGAGCATGACCTGCTCCTGATACACCGTCACGCCGTAGGTGTCCTTCAGGTACTTCTCCATCACCGGTATGTCGTAGACGATGGGGGTCTTGCCATGTTTGCGCGAGATGAAATCGGGGATGTAGTCCATAGGCCCCGGGCGGTACAGGGCGTTCATGGCGATGAGGTCCTCGAAGGTCGAGGGCTGCAGCTCGCGCAGATATTTCTGCATGCCGGCCGACTCGAACTGGAATGTTCCGACTGTGCGGCCGTCGCAATAGAGCTGGTAGGTCTTGGGGTCGTCGATGGGGATAGATTCCATGTCGATCTTGCGCCCGGTGGTGCGCTCGATGTTCCTGACGGCGTCCATTATTATAGAGAGGGTCTTCAGGCCCAGGAAGTCCATCTTGATCAGACCGGTTTCCTCGATTACGCGCCCCTCGTACTGTGTCACGAGCAGCTTGCCCTCGAGTTTGTCGACGGCGGTTGATACGGGCACCCAGTCTGAGATCTTGTCGCGGCAGATTATGACGCCGCAGGCATGCACGCCGATATTGCGCACGTTGCCTTCGAGTTCGGCGGCGTATTTCAGGGTCTCGCGCACGACCGGATCCGGGTTGTTGAGTTCATTCTTGAACTCTGGCACAAGCTTGTAGCAGTTGGCCAGGGTGGGCTTGGCCTCCTTGCCGTTGACCTCAGGCATGTGCTTGGGGATCATCTTGGTCAGGCGGTCGCTCTCGGGAATGGGCAGGCCCTGCACTCGCGCCACATCTTTCAGGGCCGACTTGGCTGCCATGGTGCCGTAGGTGATGATGTGCGCCACGTTGTCGGCGCCGTATTTCTCGGTCACATACTGGAGCACACGCGCACGGCCGTCGTCATCGAAGTCTACGTCGATATCGGGCAGCGAGATACGGTCGGGGTTGAGGAATCGCTCGAAAAGCAGGTCATATTTCACCGGATCGATCTGGGTGATGCCCAGGCAGTAGGCCACGCACGAGCCGGCGGCCGAGCCACGGCCGGGGCCCACCGAGACACCTAACTTGTCGCGCGAGGCGTTGATGAAGTCCTGCACGATAAGGAAGTAACCCGGGAAACCCATGGTCTTCATGATGTAGAGCTCGAACTTTATGCGCTCTTTCAGCTCGTCGGTGAGCGGGTCGCCATAACGGCGTCTGGCTCCTTCGTATGCGAGTTTGGCCAGATAGTCGGCCTCGAATTTTATACGGTACAGTTTCTCGTAGCCGCCGAGTTTCTTGATTTTTTTCTCTCCATCCTCGCGCGACATCACCACGTTGCCGTTCTCGTCCTGGGTGAACTCGTTGTAAAGGTCCTCTTCGGTCAGGCGGCTGCGGTATTCTTCTTCGGTACCGAATTCCTCGGGAATGGCAAAGAAAGGCATGATCGGGGCATGGTCGATGTCGTAGGTCTCCACCTTGTCGAAGATCTCCATCGTGTTGCTCAGCGTCTCGGGGATGTCGGCGAAAACCTCGTTCATCTCGGCGGTGGTCTTCATCCACTCCTGTTTCGAGTAGAGCATGCGCCCCTCGTCGGCAAGTTTCTTGCCGGTAGACACGCAGATGAGGCGTTCGTGCGCTTCGGCGTCGCTTTCGTTCACGAAGTGCACGTCGTTGGTGCAGATGAGCTTTATGTTCTGCTCGCGGGCTATGCGTATCAGCTCTCGGTTCACCTGCTCCTGCAGCACGTATGTCTCATGGTTGGCGCGCGGCACGGTGGCTTTGTGGCGCTGCAGCTCAAGATAATAGTCGTCGCCGAAGGTCTCTTTCCACCATTTCACCTGACGTTCGGCCTCCTGGATTTCGCCGTAACGGATTAGGCGGGGAATTTCGCCGCCGAGACATGCCGAGCACACAATCAGCCCCTCTTTATGGGTCTCGATCTCATGTTTGTCGGTACGCGGATGCGAGTAAAAGCCGTCGGTCCAGGCTTTCGATACTATTTTTACCAGATTATGGTAACCCTTTTCGTTCTTGGCCAGGAGTACCAGATGGCGTCCGGTGTCTTTTTTGTCGGTATGCGTTGTCAGTGATTCATTGGCCACATATACCTCGCACCCGAATATTGGCTTGAAGAATTTGCCTTTCTGCGTTTCGATTTCAGCCTCAAGACGCGTGATTTCTGCCTCGTCACCCTTTTCGCGGGCCTCGGCGAGCGCTTTTTCCGCGTCTTTGATGGCACCCTTCACCTTGCCGTTCTTTTTGTTGACATAATTAAAAAATTCCTTTATGCCGAACATGTTGCCGTGGTCGGTTAGAGCGATTCCGGGCATGCCGTCGTCTATCGCCTTGTCGACCAGCGCGTTGATTGATGCTTGACCGTCAAGCACCGAATATTGGGTGTGAACGTGCAGATGCACAAATCGTTCCATAATCTGTGGCTTTATAATATAAGAGAGTTGAGGCCGC
>CALJBF010000338.1 GCA_938027385.1 uncultured Porphyromonadaceae bacterium
GTGTATAAAAGAGAGACTGCCTAACTTTGCTTGTTAGACAGCCTCTTTTTTATGTATATAAAATTTAGTAATTTTATGGCATTCAACAAATTACTTCACAAAGATAATGTATAAGCCTTGTATTTCCAACGTAAGCGTGCTTTTTTCGCCTAATCTGGGTGATTTTATCCCGCAGGACGCACCGGCAAGGCTGATTTCGGACATAGTCGACCTTATGGATCTGAAAGAGATTCACGCCAGCTATTCGAAGGCCCCGGACGGTCAGCCGCCGTATCATCCGGCAATGTTGCTGAAAGTGATCCTGTTCGGATACATGAACAATATTTTTTCAACAAGAGGACTGGAGTCTGCAATGACACGCGACGCGCATCTGGTATGGCTCTCGTCCTACCAGTTTCCTGACCATACCACGATCAGCAGGTTCAAGACCCGCTGCATGCCTCATATCAAGGTCATCTTCTCCCGTCTAGTTCAGATACTTGCCGAACGCGGCGAGATTGAACTGACCGAAGACCTCTACATAGACGGCACCACCATACGGTCACGCGCCGCGCGGCGCCGTATCAGATGGCGCAGCAATGCCGAGCGATTCGGTGCTTTAGCCGATGCCGACATACAGGCGGGAGTAAAAGCCCTGCTTGAGCAGGTGAAAAAAGGAGACAGCACGGATGACAACACCGGACATGTGACCTATACAAAAGAAGATGCACGGCGGATTGCCGACTGCATTGAACGGAGAGTTCAGAAGGAGGGATTAAAAAAAGTCCGTGGCAAAATCACCGCCATCCGTAATGCCTGCGACCGTAAAGAAACGCATGACAAGACATTGGAGCAGTGTGCAGGGAGGTGCGGAGTCGCCCCGACAGATCCTGACTATGGCATCATGCACGCCAAGGAAGACGGATACCAGGGGATGGCGACTCCGAACTACAACGTACAGATCGCGACCCAGAACCGGTATGTCACCAACTATGGAGCTTACGACTCGGCCGACGACAAATCAATCGCAACGGAATTCGTAGACACCTGTGTGGAGGAAAACGGTGTCAGACCATCAGCTGTGGTCGAAGATGCCGGAAACGGGTGTGAAGAGGGATATGTAGGTCTGGAAGAAAGGCAGATTGAGGCTGTAGTCAAGTATCCGAACTATGACGCCGAGTCCACCAGACGCCCGGTCAAGCCCGGTCAATATGACAGGCTCGGGTTCAGGCTGTCTGCGGACGGCAGTACGCTTATCTGCCCTGCGGGGCATCTGATGAGGGTGATACGTACCGAAAAGGCATATACACGAAGTGGATTCCGCAGCGACATCACACATCTCGGATGCGACTGTTGTACCGGATGCCCTTTCTCAGACAAATGCCAGTTACAGAAAAACAAAGACAGGACAATCGGGCGTAAGCTTGGCAATCTCCGGGAAGAACGAAAGGCAAAGGCACGGCTTGATACTCCGGCAAATCAGGAAAAACTGAAACGAAGGGCGCTGGAGCCTGAACCGGTATTCGGACAGCTCAAGCACAATCACGGATACACGCGTTTCCGCCACTTCGGGAAAGCCAGGGTCACAATGGATCTCGGATTCGTCTTCATGGCCCTGAACATCATGAAACTGCATAAAAACATACAAAAATCGGCCTGAAAAGACCGATTCTTGCTGTCTTTTGGTGTATCTGCGGTTTTTAAGCCTCCTGAGAATCGAAAATTTGAACTGATTCCGAATAAATCCGGCTACGCCCGAATTTTTCAATTCTCAGAGACTTTAGACAAGGTAGTTCTGCAACACCCTCCGACCACAACAACCAACAAATATCGGGAAATTCAAAACTGGTTCTCCTGGTTCCTCTGGTTCTTGAAATAGATAGAACCAGAGGAACCAGGAGAACCAGCCTAATTATAGTGACATGTGTGTTGGTTCAATTGGTCGGGGCGCGACCGCGGCCTCAGATCATATTTTGGTTGTTGTGGTTCGCACCATCGCGAGAGGTTACCAGCGGTAAGAGGCGAGCGAGTGGGCCGGGATAGTGACGACGAACCGGTTTGTGCGGTCGGAGACGCGCAGGCGACGCTCGGAACCGGAGGTATTCATCACGACAAGGCCGTAACCGCCGTCGTTGTTGCGGAATGCGGCGAATTCGATGCCGTCGGCGCCCCCCTCGGCTGTGATGTAATGTGCGCCGTCAGACACGGCTGCGGCGGCTATGCACATCACATAATAGAACGAGTTGTAGGTGAGGGTGCTGTAGTCGCTCTTGCTGATGTCGATGGCGCCGTTGCCGGTCGAGCAGCCGCCTGGGCGGTAGGGCCCGCGGTCGCTGTCGAGCATCAGGTTCCACACCATGGCGCCGCGGCCCCAGTTCTTCACTACGTCGAAGATGAGTGCCTTGGCATCTGTATTCACGGCGTTGATGCCCACACCGGGCCATGACCATGTGCCGGCGGTCCACTCGGTGAAAATCAACTCTTTGTCGGGATTGGCGTTGTGCACGTTGGTCATCTCCGAGGCGTTGCCACCATAGTTGTGATATGCGGCGCCGGCGATGTACCGGCTGGCATCGGCGTCAGCATAGATCTTCGTGGGATATGACTGCTGTTCCGAAAGGTTGTCGTAATTGTAGTTGTGGTCGAAGACATAGATTTTTGTCGCCAGACCGGCCTCGCGGAATTTGGGACCGAGAGCCTGCTTGATGAAGTCGCGGGCCTCGTTCCATCCCATGAACATCGATGCCGAATTGCCGTGGTTGAGGGGTTCGTTCTGCGGGGTCACGCCATAGATCTGTATTCCGTTGTTCTGGAACGCCTGGATCCATTTCACGAAATAGGTGGCATAATCCTGATAATATTCGGTGCGCAGATTGCCGCTTGTCCAGTTGCCGTTGGTCTTCATCCAGCGGGGAGCCGTCCAGGGTGCCGACATCACCTTTACATCGGGATTTATGGCCAGAATTTCTTTCATCACGGGGATGATGTACTGTGTCTCCTCTGAGGTGAGGGCGAAGTTTTCGATGCCCGGAGTGTCGCAGCAGGTGTAATCGCTCAGCGAGAAGTCACTGCAGCCGATGGGCACGCGCACATACGAACAGCCGTAGCCATGCTGACGCGAGAATATCTGCGTGAGCAACGCCTTGCGGGCGGCGGGGGCCATCTTCAGCAGGTTGTAGGCGGCCGAGCCGGTGATGGCAAACCCGAACCCGTCGATCTCCTGACGCTGATCCGTGGGGTTGAGGGTGATGGTGCCGTCGACGTTGCCCGTACCGCTGTCGAAACTGATGGTGGCCGGGGTCATGCGGTTGCTGCCGTCCTCAGACACCAGATACGACTGAACGGCCCCCTGCGAGTCATCGGCCTCGATTTTTATTGTGGGGTTGGGGAAACGCACTGCCTGCGCCGATGCAGCGAGTGCCACTGCTCCCAGTGCGAGAAATGATATGATCGGTTTCATGGGTTGCTGTGATTTGTGTTGGTTTGGTGTTATTGTATTGCTATTTTTTCAACTCGGGTGCCAATGCGGCGGATGTAGATGCCATGCGAGGGCGTGTAGACTCTTACGCCCTGCAGGTTATAATATTCGACAGGGGCGTCTGTGTCACCTGCGACCTCATCGACACCGGTGGGTGTAGTGTCGGCGGTGCCGTTGGGCGTGAGGGTTATCCTGACACGACCTGTCCGGTCAGCCGTACTGCCGTTGAAGAGGATGCTGTCGGCACCGTGGGCCACGGCATAATTTCTTCCGAGGGCAAGTGGAGTAGGCATGGCCATGCCGAAACTTGTGGCGCCGTCGGCTGTCGTCACCTTGAACCGACCGCTGAAATCGGAAGTCGAGAGGGTGTATACGCCGTTGGCATACTCGAAGGCATAGCGCTGCGAGGACGCCCAGTTGTTGAAGTCACCCACCAGGAAAAGCGTGGGCATGCCGTCGACCTGCACCGTGCGGGCGGCAACGTCGAATGTAATGGTGACCTCGGTTCCGACACCCTCTGCAAGTGACATGTTCGCGCCGTTGGCTGAAAGCACGCATGAATAGGTTCTGCCGTAGACAAGCGGCGAGGTACAGCCGAACTGTGAGTTCCAGTCGGGGGTCACGATCTTGAATTCACCCGACAACCTGGGCAACGTGAGGGTGTATATGCCGTTCGCCTCAGTGAAACGGTAGTCGCCGTTGTCACTGGCCCAGTTGTTTATGTCACCGGCCAGATAAAGACCCTTGGAGGTATCGACTGAGGCCCGTGAGCTGACTGTAAGTTTCATGGTGGCATGATTGAATGTAATCAGGGCGTCGGTCACCGGCGAGGTCACCGACATGTCGTTGCCTGACCCCGGGATACAGTCATATTCGGTCTCGACATTCATGTTGGCCGCGCCGCCATACTGCACGGCCCATTCGGGCGCGGTGCCACCTGCGATACGGAATTTGCCCGACAGCTCGGGTACCGAAAGCGTATAGACATCGCCCGTGTGTGTGAAACGGTATGCGGCGTCGGTGTTGTTCCAGCTGTTGAGCTCACCGGCAAGATACAGGTCGGGCATCACGGTGAGCGTGGGCACCGATCCGCGAAGATCGACGGTCAGCGTGGCGCCGGCGATGGTGGTGTATTCGGCCGGACGCACGAAGTTGTTGCCGTACCCCTCGACACAGGCCATGGGGCTGTCGAACATGAAATCAGCCGTTGCCGCGCCAAGCTGTGTTTCCCATCCGGCGGTCACGACTTTGAATTCAGTCGGCAGGGCGTCGACATGCAGGGTGTAGATACCATCGGCATGCTCGAATTTGAAATCGGGATGGTTACTCCACCATGTGCCGTTGATATTGTGGGCCAGATAGAGATCAGAGTCTACTGTGACCGCATTGAGGGCTTTCACCTCAAGCGACAGCGATGCGAGATTAAAGGTCAGCAGGACACTTCCGGAAACCGAACCGGCCAGTTTCATATTCGTGTCAGAACCGTCCCGGAGTGTGTAAGTATTTCCCGGAGTGACTTCGGTCGGGCCCCCATATTTCAGCAGCCAGTCGCCGTTGGCGTCGTTGGCGCCCCCGGCGATGCGGAAAAAACCGTCGAGGCCGATTGCGACAAAGGTGAAGACGCCGTTGTTTTCGTTGAATCGATAGTCTGACCGGGTATTGCTCCAGCCGGTAACATCTCCGACCAGATAGAGGTCGGGCACCACGGTGAGTTTCGGTGCCGAGGCGTCGGTGTTGTCGAACCGCAGTGTCGCGCCCGCTACGGTCATTGTCTGCGGAAACCGGATGTTGTTTCCATCGCCGCTTACACACGGCATCGAGGTGTTGAAAGTCACGCGCTGGGTCGAACCATACTGGCTTTTCCATCCTGATTCGGCGATTTTGAAACCGTTGCCGAAATCAGCACTGTTGAAACTGTCGATATGCAGGGTATGCACGCCATTGCTTTCGGTAAATTTGAACTCCTGCTTGAAACTCCAGTCATTGCATTTGCCAACAAGATAGAAGTCGGCGGCCGTCGCGACCGTCCGACACAGGCACAATACGATAATTAAGGATAAATACTTTCTCATGGTTCATGTTAGGTTCATGTTGCAAATATAGAGACATTCTATGGCAATGCAAGATACAGGTAAACCGGCAAGTAAGGAATAAACAGCACAATATGCTGATATTCAAAGTTCAAAAACTGCATAGCGGTAAGTCATAACCCATCTGCGACAGTAATCTGATCCAATTCTGTCACAAAGCCATATTCCAGCACTCACTTGCCGCAGACCTATAATATCTTGCTATACCAAGGTGGCTGCATATTTACCTACCAAACAATATATTAACACACAACTTTTTGATTAGCAACGATATACGAAATTTACAGCTTTACCTCACGCGATACACTATTGCCGAT
>CALJBF010000339.1 GCA_938027385.1 uncultured Porphyromonadaceae bacterium
CCTGTACGGCATTACATCCTATGATAAATTTGTTGTCAATCTCCACAGGCATATATACACCCCTGCGGACAGATGCAAGCAAATTCTTCTTTTTCCCCTGGCGAAGACGCGACCACATTACCGATTCCTTGACAGGCATGGGATTGGAAGTGACATAGGCATTTGCCAGCTTGTATGTAGTTGCTATATTCATATACTTAGAATAACACGCAAAGATATAAAACATTTCATTATTGACAAAAATGTTAAGTAGTGATTAAGGGGCTGTTTGACATTTATTTTGGTAACGATATACATGTTGGCTACTGATGCCCCCCTAAATGGCTGACCGGCAGCTTGTAGGGATGCACCCCGGTGCATCCGGTCATCTTCATGAGCTGACCGGTTGATATTCGGCTGCACTGGGGGCACCCCTGCAATCGGGTAGCCAACATGTATATTGTTGCCTTTATTTTTTAACAGCCTCTAAATTTTTCCGGATTTTTTTGATTTCGGCGTGGGACCTTTTCGGCAGTGGTGCGTCATAAGAGTGAACGAATCATTCATCACAATGAAAAGGACAATATTTCTTTTACTGGCAGTCATCATCTGCGCCCGGCAGGCCGGGGCCCGTCAGCCCGGGCGTGGCTACCGCGGTTTCGTGGAGTGGAGCAGCAGCGTGCGTTCCGACAATTTCGGAGTCATCGACCTGCATGGAAACTTCACAACCGAACGTCAGGGCTCTTTCTATACCGGATTCTCTACCTCGCACGGCTATCAGATCAATCAGATGTTTTTCGTCGGCGCGGGCCTGGGAATGGAGCGGTGCGGAAAACTCGACAACTGGATTGTGCCGCTGTTCGTTGACGGGCGCGTGGACCTGAAACTCGGCAAGTTCACCCCCTTCGGCGATCTGAGGCTCGGCGCCAATGTAGCCGAAGGAACCTGCATATACATATCGCCGGTCATAGGCTACCGGTTCAACTGGGGGCGAAAGACGGGGGTCAACCTCGGCGCCGGTCTTACGCTTGCCGGTTACAAGGCCGAGCATTATGAGGGCACCGTCACCGGGCCCGGTTCATACGAGATACATTACGTGGGTACCCGGCGCCATGTGCGTGCCTATTTCTCGTTCCGCTTAGGACTGGATTTCTGAACGCTATGGAAAACACAATGGAAAACAAAGATATAGATTTCGTAGCCCGCCATTACAGAAAAGGCAGATTTTCGGCGGATGCGGGCTGGCGACGTCTGGGCATCGCCCCCGTGTCGCTGTGGAGTAAATACAGGGTTGCCGCCGCTGTGGCCGCCACAGTCATCCTGTCGGCGACGGCGACGATACTCTACAAAGAATATCATGTTGATGACGTGCCGCAGCAGACCATTTCCGTCGAAAATGCCGGCCCGTTGACCCAAGTCAAGGTCATAGACTTTGAGAACGCGCCGTTGCCTGAGGTCGTAAGGCAGATCGAGTCGGTCTACGGCGTGAAGGTCGAGGGGGTTCCGGCCTCACCCGAAAAATATCTGCTTTCACTGCACTATGAGGGCACGCCGGCCGACCTGATAGCGGTAATCAACAGTATTCTTGAAACGGAAATGACCGTGACAGAGAAATGAAAAAGTTAGTCTTATCAATAATGCTGTGCGTCAGCACCGCATGCATGGCGCAGAATGTCACCGTCAGGGCAGTTGACCAACCGGCGCCGGCAGTGTTCCGCACTATCGTCGGGCAGACCGGAAAGAATTTCGTGTATTCATCCGAACTGCTGAAAGATATGCGCGTATCGGTCAATGTAAAAGACAAGCCGCTGAAACAGGCCCTTGACATCATATTCAGGGATTCTGACATCGAATATGAAATCAAGGGGAAGAACATCATCCTCAGGCGAAAGCCCCTGGCTGGAAAACACCAGCGGAAACCGGCCGTGACCGCCGCTGCGCCGCCCCTGCCGAAACATATTGTAGTGCAGCCGAAAATGCTTGAGGAAGTCGAAGTGGTGTCGCGCCTCGAGGCTCCGGCGGTCGAGACCGCCGAGATAGGTGCCAAGAAACTGACGGCACAGGAAATCATGAACACCCCCGTACTGTTCGGCGAAAGCGATGTCGTAAAGGCCCTGCAGATGCAGCCCGGCGTATCGGAGGGGCAGGAGGGGATGGCGGGAATGCACGTGCATGGCGGCAACGCCGACGAGAACCTGTATATGCTCGACAACGTGCCGCTGTATCAGGTGAATCACTTTGCCGGACTGTTCTCGGCATTCAACGCCGAGGCAATAAGATACATCGACTTTTTCAAGTCATCAATCCCGGCGAAGTATGACGGACGGCTCTCATCCTATCTTGATGTACGCACCCGCAACGGTTCGCGCGACGGCCACCACGGCTCATTCAGGCTAGGGCTGACTTCAGGCGCATTCAATATCGACGGCCCTATCGGTGAAAAGACAACCTATTCGGTGGCATTGCGCCGGTCATGGTTCGATGTGCTTTCGATACCGTTGCTCGCGATAGCCAATTCATCAGACGATGACGAGAAGATCAGATTCCGCTATGCGTTCATGGATCTTAACGCCAAGCTGTCGCACCGCTTTAATGACAGAGCCACCGGATTCGTGTCGGTCTATTTCGGAAACGACATGCTGAAAACCGGCTCGGCCGACAAGCACGAGGCTGAGTACGGCTGGTCTGATGATGACAAGGCTGACTTCCACTGGGGCAACCTCGTGGCGCAGACCGGGCTTGATTACAGAATCAGTCGGTCGGTGTCGGCCGAGTTCACTGCCGCATATACCCGGTATTTCTCGGGCATGAAACATGACTGGCTTTCAAAAGAGTTCTCAACCGACGGAACCATAGAGTCACGTTCAATATCCAAGACCGACAACAATATCAACGACTGGATTTTCCGCGCCGATTTCGACTGGCGGCCGAACGATGAAAACCGGGTGCGTTTCGGAGGCAACTATATCCTCCACTCATTCCTGCCGGCACGAACCGACCGCAGCTATACCGTAGGCACCACGCAGACCGTGAGCCGTGACTCCACATGGGCATATACGGCCAATGAGGCCAACCTTTATATCGAGGATGACTGGCGGATAAGCGAGAGACTCCGTATGAATGCCGGGGTGCACCTGTCGCTGTTCAACATCGACGGCAAGACCAGTTACGGATTCGGCCCCAGGCTGTCATTCAGTTACCGGCCCACTGAAGACTGGGCTGTAAAAGCGGCCTATGCACGCACAAACCAGTATGTGCACCAGCTTTCCGAAACATACCTGTCGTTGCCCACAGACCAGTGGGTGCCCATTACCGGACGGTTCAAGCCCCAGAACGCCGACAAGCTCTCAATCGGAGTCTACTGGCAGTCGGCCAACACCAAGTTCGCCGCATCGGTCGAGGGATATTATAAAGTCATGCGTAATCTTGTGGATTACCGCGATGAATACTATCTGCAGCCGCCGACCGAGATGTGGAACGCCCAGCTCTGTTCGGGTAAGGGGACGGCTAAAGGTGTCGATTTCAAAATCGAGAAACTCTACGGAAAACTGACGGGTCATATCTCCTATTCACTTGCATGGTCAGACCGCACTTTCCCTGACAAGAACGGAGGCCATACCTTTCCCGCCCGTTTTGACAACCGGCATACAGTCAACATTCTGCTCAACTGGAACATCAGTGACCGGGTGAGCCTCAACGCCGCATGGACCGGACATTCCGGCAACCGGTTCACCCTGCTGCCGCAGGTCTGGGAGTCGCCGGGATTCGGCACCCGTTTCACCGACGACGAATCACCGCTGAAGACTCCGGTCAATAACTATCAGCTCCCCTTCTATCACCGCCTTGACCTCTCATGCACGGTGCGCAACAGACGCGGCTACTGGACGTTCGGCCTTTTCAACGCATACTGTCACATGAATACCGTGGCTATACGGCGTGCGCACGACAATGCCGGGCGCCCGGTGTTCCAGAAAGTGAAACTTTTACCCGTAATTCCCTCAATTTCCTATACATGGCAATTCTAAGATACATAATACCCCTGTTGTCAGTCTTTCTGCTGACAGGATGTTACGAGGACTTCAACCCCCGGATTGACACCAGGCCGGTGCTGTGCCTGAACTCCCTGATCACAGCCGGGAAACCGATTGATGTAGAGGTGACCCATACATGGATGTTCAGTGATGAGGGTTCGGAGAAGAACCATTATGTCAGTGACGCCACTGTTACCATCTTCGCAAACGGAATGGCTGTCGGCCCGGACTATCTGCCGGAAGAGGGCGACCGGATACGCATTGTCGCCGATAGCCCGGCTTACGGCACGGCAACGGCAGAAGTGGTTGTGCCCTACGCCACACCGGTCGGGAAAGTAAAGGTTTCTCCGGCAGTGACCCGCGTCTGGGAAGGCGACGAGGACTTCTTCCACTATGAGATGTTTGCCGATGTTACATTCAGCCTTAATATCGAAATGGATGTCAATGACCCGGCGGGAACAGTCAATTACTATCATTTCGGATATGACTGGTTCAGTCCGCCGGGCGATGATGATCAGACAGGTCACTACGTGCCTGCATTGTCGATCGGTAAATTCGAGTATGATTCCGAGCCTATATTCAAGGAGCATGTGGGAGTCTTCGAGACCGTGATGGGCAATGACGATGAGACCGATTTCGTATTCTTCTCAGACCGTCAGTTCTCAGGCAGCACATATACCCTGCATCTGAATTTCTCGAACAATCTGTTTCGCGTTCAGTCGCAGGTTTATGATGAATCCCGGCTTGAGTGTGGCGTGAACCTTTATCTCACAACAGTCTCTCAGAGTTATTACAACTGGGCTGTATATAAATGGAATGTGGATGAAGGCATTATCGGAGATCTCTCCGACATCGGTCTTGCTGAATCAAAGTGGGGCTACAGCAACGTTTCCTCAGGCGCCGGCGTCGTGGCCGCCCAATCCTCATCAAAGTTTACGATAGACCTTAAGGACTTCCTGAAATCCACCCTGAGGAAATGATAAACAGTAAAAGACAGTTCGGCATAGTGGTCATCGTAGTCTTGCTGGCCTTTCTGGCCACGGCGTGTGCGACGTTGCGGGTCGACCCGTCGAACAGAGCGGAACAGGTGAATGTAACGTTCAACAGAACAATTAAATAACATTATAAAAATGAGACATCCGTTTGTAGGGATAAGCGTTATCGCGCTTATCTCAGCCCTCTTGCTGTCTGCATGCGGCAAAGAGGAGTACATTCCCATGCAGGCCGATTCAAAATCGTGCAACATGGAGATTGAATGTGTCGGCGCCACGGGCGAGAACTTTCTTGCCGACAAATCCTTCACCGACCGCATAAAGGTCGAGGGGGAGAGCTCACATGCCGAAGTCAGGTTCTCGGTCAGAAACGGCCGACTCTGTTTCGAGGCCGACCTGCCCGACCGGAACGACATGAAATGGTCGGCCGACAGGCATGAGGCCACAGGCATCTCGAAGATGACCGTCAGGTTCGGCAAGCAGAAAGCGTCGCTTACATGTTTTCTGAAATATGTTGCCAACCGCCCCCCGGCCGTTGCGGGTGGCTCGATATTACTTGAAGAGGTGCAGTACAATGGCCAGACATACCGGCGCAGTGGAAATTCCGTGAAATTCACAATCCGTTTCCACAAGGACGGTGGATTGTGACAGCCGGTCGCAGGACCGTCAGCTTTCTTCTCCCGGCTGATGCTCGGTCACACCGTCGATGCCGAGCAGGCGCCCACGCAGAGCGTCGGCAAGCGTGAGGCGCGTCTCGACAGTGAGGTGGCAGGTGTTGTCGAACTGCCGGTCGACAATCTCGATTTCCGAATCCTTGACGGCCTTCATCACGTCGTTCATGGCCATGTAGGGGAAGGTGACCGTCAGCCGTGCCATTTCGTGGCGTTTGACGATGTCGGCGTTCTCAAGCACGAGCCGGGCCGCCTCCTTGTAGGCGGCGATCAGCCCGGGGGTGCCTAATTTGATTCCCCCGAAATAGCGCACCACCAGTATTATGATGTCGGTGACTTCGGCCGAGTTGATCTGCCCCAGTATCGGTCGCCCGGCCGTGCCTGAGGGCTCGCCGTTGTCGTTGGCCAGGAACTCGGTACGCGCCGCCCCCAGCATGTAGGCGAAACACACGTGACGGGCGTCATAATATTCTTTTGAATACTGTTTGACGAGCTGACGGGCCTCGTCGGCCGTGCGCACCGGGTGGGCGAACGCCAGGAAACGGCTCCGCCGGTCGGTGAATACCGCCTCTGAGGGGGATGCTATGGTTCTGTATGAGGCCATTCTGCAAGCGGGGGAGAGTGTGTAAGGGTGGATGTGTACTGGTGGTTGAATGGAGGGCCGGGTCAGTCGGCGAGGTGACCGCGTTCGAAGGCGTCGATCATCGAGCCGGGGGTGGCGTTTATGATGCGTGCCCCGCTGCGGTCGGCGAACCGACGCACCGAATGGTAGGCGCGGAAGGCAATGGTCATGCTCTCGAGCACCTGGTCGAGGCGCAGCTGCCCGTAGACGGCGCTGACGCGTTGCTCCTCGCGCCGGTCCGGGCCATAGAAATGCGGCTGTACGGAGACCACGCGGTTGTCGTCGGTGACCGAGAGTGTCTGCAGCCAGCCGTGATCGGCCCCAAGCACCTTTATTGTGCGGTAGCCCATCTGCAGGGCTATCATGAGCGAGGGGATGAGCACGTTGCGCGGACGCGGCATCCCCAGGCCATGGCGCCACAGCAGGTTCTCGAGCCAGTGATAGCCGTCGGCCCTCACGAAGTTGAACCGCTCGACGCGCAGCGCCGTGCCGTCAAAAAGCCGCGCGGCCTTGCGGGCGCCCGCAGGCACGAAAAGTGTCATGGGCCACGAGGTCTGCCGCAGGGCCGCGATGAGTTTCATCACGTTGGGGTCGGTGTCGGCCTTGTCGAAAAAATGGGGGTCGGCAAGCACGTAGTAACGCGGACGCACGGTGGCGAATGCCTCGGTCGATGCGAAGAAGTTCACGGCCAGGCAGGTCGACGACTGCAGCAGCGCAAGGTCATCCCGCAGGGCAGTGGCCAGCGAGGGGCCGTTGCCGAGAATCACGATGGTTCCGTCACCGTCGGCGCCGCGCGTCACCGTCGGGCGCCGTGACTTCAGCGCCACCCTTGCAATCGTCTTTAGCGATGTGCCGAGATTCCCGGCCCGGTCTGAAATTCTGTCAAGCAAACCTTGCATCATCGGATATTGTTTACTATATTGCGGTGCCGGCGCCGTGACAGGGGAGTGAACCTCCCCGGCACGGAGCACGCGCATCACAAAGTTAGCAATAATTTCCGACACAGAACATATCAATCCCATTCTCACATGAAACCCTTCAATGCCCGGCGGTTTTTTGACGCCCTCTCAGGTTATTTCTCGTTCTCGGGTTTCCTTATCCCCCAGGATGAGGCCGAGGCCAATATCCGCGAGGGGGTATCGTTCCGCGGCACGAACATCCTGATTCTGATTTTCGCCATACTAATAGCCTCGCTGGGCCTGAACACCAACTCTACGGCCGTAATCATCGGTGCCATGTTGATATCGCCGCTCATGGGGCCTATCATCGGCATCGGCCTGGGGGTGGGAATCGGTGACTACGAACTGCTGAAACGTTGCCTGCGCAACCTGTCGATGGCCGCCGGATTCTCGGTGATAGCCTCGACCTGCTACTTCCTGATCTCGCCTGTGAGCGAGAACCATTCGGAACTGCTGGCACGCACGTCGCCCACAATCTACGATGTGCTGATCGGATTCTTCGGCGGCGCGGCTGGCATCTTCGCCATAGCCTCGAAGAGCAAGGGGAATGTCATCCCCGGCGTGGCCATCGCCACGGCCCTCATGCCGCCGCTCTGCACTGCAGGCTACGGCATCGCCACTTTCCAGCTCACATATTTCCTGGGAGCGTTCTACCTGTTCCTGATAAACTCCATCTACATCGCACTGGCCACATTCATCGGGGTAAAGGTAATGAAATTCCAGCCTCATGCCACCGGTGTCGAGCCACAGCGCCAGCGCCGCGTGCGCAAGATTGTCTATACTCTTGCCATACTCACGTTGCTGCCAAGCGTCTACCTGACATACAATATGCTGCGCCAGGCGCGGTTCGAGCAGAGCGCCGACCGTTTCGTGGCCGGCGAATTCGATTTCCCCGACACGCAGGTGCTCAGCCATTCATCCACATTCAGCCGCGACGGCAAATCGATAACCGTGACGCTGATTGGCCGCATACTCCCCGCCGACTCGCTGAAGATAGCCATGAACGCCAAACTGCACTATTACGGGCTGCAGGGAACGCGCCTGAACATCATTCAGGGCGACGCACCGGCCACAGTGGATCTGGCGGCCACAACCCCTGCCGACCTCTATGCTGTGTTCCAGAACACGGTCAGCGCAAAGCAGGTGACAATCGACTCACTGCGCTCCGTGCTTGCATCCAGAAATATGGCCGACACCATGGCCGCCGGGATGGCTCCGGAGATGCGTGTCGTCTTCCCCGACGTGAAACGCATAGCCATGACTCAGGCCGTATTCGGCAGCATGGCCAACGGCGCACTCGACACCGTGAACGTCGCCCTTGTGCAGTATAACCGCCCCATGTCGGCCGCCCGTAACGCCGAACTCAGCCGCTACCTCGCCGCCCGCGCCGGTGTCCGTTCCGTCCGCCTCATCCCCGTCTCCACCCCCTGATTGCCCCCGTCATGCGGTGTACAGATCGCGAAAGCGATACCTGGAATTTAAGAATAATGTGTAAATTTGTGGCATGACACAGAACATGCCACTCTATCAGGATAAAGAGTATCGTAATTGGGTTAAGGAACTCAAACAACGATACCTGTCCGCTCGACTTAAAGCCTCCATAGAGGCCAACCGCACATTGTTGGAATACTATTGGAGCCTGGGACGCGACATAGCCGACAAGCAGTATGCCAACACTTATGGCTCGTCGTTCTATAAAACACTGAGTCGTGATTTGAGGTCGGAAATGCCCGGCGAAAAAGGCTTTTCCGAGACCAACCTCAAATATATGTGCTATTTCTATCAGCTTTATTCGCAGTTGGTTGGAAATCGTCTACAGGGCGTAGACGATTTGCTTAAAGAGATATGCTTAATTCCATGGTTTCATCAACAGCGTATCATAGACAAATGTAAAGGAGACGCGAAAAAGGCACTGTTCTTTGTTCGCAAGGTTATTGAGAACAGCTGGGGACGCGATGTGTTGCTGAATTTCCTCAGTACCGATCTATATGAGCGGCAAGGGAAAGCCCTCACCAACTTCAGCAAAACCCTTCCGGCACCCCAAAGTGACCTTGCTCAGCAGACCACAAAAGACCCGTACGTGTTCAACTTCCTGACGATGACAGAGGACTATAATGAACGGGAACTTGAAGACGCTCTTGTCGCCAATGTGACGAAATTTCTTGTGGAATTAGGCTCTGGATTCGCCTATATGGGGAGACAGTATCGTCTGCAAGTCGGCGAAAAAGAAATCTTCATCGACCTACTGTTTTACAACACCCGCATACACGCCTATTGCTGTGTGGAATTGAAGACGGGCTCATTCGAGGCATCCCATCTGGGACAGTTGGGTCTGTATGTCACGGCAGTCAACCATCAGCTGAAGACAGAACACGACAATCCTACCATCGGACTGTTGATATGCAAGGATAAAGACAACATCGAGGCTCAATATTCATTAGAGGCCTACAATCATCCTCTCGGTATATCTCAGTATGAGCGGTCACAACTAATCCCCAACGAGATAAAGAGTTCACTGCCATCTATCGAGCAGATAGAATCTACGCTGGAGCAATTTAGTTGTAAATACAGTTGAATCAATTACACTGCTAAAGCGACAAGAGGCTGGGGGCTGCATTGTTGGCGGCGGTTATGCGGTCAAAAGGTGACGGTGCGGGCACTGACACCTTTCGGCCGCCCCCCTTGCCGCTTGGGTCAGCCGTCCACGGGTCGAGACAGTGATAATCCGCCTTCCTTCGTTGTCGGCTTATCACAGACTCGCCCTGCCGGGACTGGTCAGTTCCATTTTTATAGGGATAGATGAAGAATCGGGTACGGGCGACCGGCCTCGTCAGTTTCATCTCTCGATATTA
>CALJBF010000340.1 GCA_938027385.1 uncultured Porphyromonadaceae bacterium
CCTTCGGCTCGCTTGAGCGTTTCGTGGCTGTTCTGCTTGAGCACACGGCAGGTAAATTCCCCCTGTGGCTCTCGCCCGACCAGGCCATCATCCTCCCAATCTCGGAGAAATACAACGACTATGCCTACGAAGTGGCACATCAGCTCACCGAGGCCGATGTCCGCGTCACCGTCGATGACCGCAACGAGAAAATCGGCCGCAAGATCCGCGACAATGAGCTGCGCCGCATCCCCTACATGCTCGTCGTAGGCGAAAAAGAGGCTGAAAACGGCGAAGTTTCAGTAAGAAAACAGGGCGAAGGTGATAAAGGTACGATGAAAATCGCTAACTTTGCAGCCGAAGTAAAGCGCCTTGTCGACGAGCTTCAGTAAACAGACACCTAACCACACTGAATGGATAACAAACCCAACCACTCGGGCGCACCGCGCACAGGCAACCACGCCGGCGGTCCCCGCCCGCAGCAGAACCAGGGAGCCGGCCGTCCAGCCACGGGCGGCGCTCCCCGTCAGCAAGGCACGTCGGGCTCACGCCCCGGCGGTTTCTCTGGTCCCCGTCCCGGAGGCTTTTCAGGCCCCCGTCCCGGCGGATTCTCCGGGCCGCGCCCCGGAGGCTTTTCGGGTCCCCGCCCCGGCGGCGGCCGTTTCAACGGCCCGCGTCCGCCGCGCAAGGAGGAACCGTATGCCGTGAACGAACGCATCCGTGCCAAAGAGGTGCGCGTGGTCGGCGACAACGTCGAGAACGGCATCTACACCATTCAGCAGGCCCAGAAAATGGCCGATGAACTCGAGCTCGACCTCGTGGAAATCTCTCCCACCGCCGAGCCCCCTGTCTGCAAGATTCTCGACTACTCGAAATTCCTCTATCAGCAGAAGAAACGCCAGAAAGAGCAGAAGGCTAAGGCCACCAAGGTTGTGGTGAAGGAGATCCGTTTCGGCCCGCAGACCGATGACCATGACTACAACTTCAAGCTCAAGCATGCCCAGAGTTTCCTCCAGGAAGGCTCGAAGGTAAAGGCTTACGTCTTCTTCAAAGGCCGCTCCATCCTGTTCAAGGAGCAGGGCGAGGTGCTGTTGCTCCGTTTCGCCAATGACCTTGAGGAATACGGCAAGGTAGAGCAAATGCCCGTGCTTGAAGGCAAGCGCATGATCCTGATGATCTCGCCCAAAAAGAAATAATGGCCGGGTCGTCATAAACAGCAAACAAGTTCAACGCCACGATTGGCGATGATAACCATAATAAACAATCAATAAAAATGCCCAAGATTAAAACTAACGCCGGTGCCAAAAAGAGGTTCGCCCTTACCGGCTCAGGAAAAATCAAGAGAAAACATGCGTTCAAGAGCCACATTCTGACCAAGAAGACCAAAAAGCAGAAACGCAACCTCACCCACTTCTCTACCGTCGCCAAGGTTGACGAAGCCAACGTAAAGGCATTACTTGGCCTTAAATAATCACTCCGCGCCTCAGGCGCGCCGACGATTACGCCCAGCGACAAAACGAATCATCGTTCAATTAATTCATTAACCGGGTTTCAGCCCAAAGTGTCAGGCCGCAAGGCCGGCCGCTGACTCCCAAAACAACGAACTACAATGCCAAGATCAGTAAACCACGTGGCCTCACGCGCCCGTCGTAAGAAAATCCTGAAACTCACCCGCGGTTACTTCGGTGCCCGTAAAAACGTCTGGACCGTTGCCAAAAACACATGGGAAAAAGGTCTGACCTACGCTTACCGCGACCGCAAGAACAAAAAACGCAACTTCCGCGCCCTGTGGATTCAGCGTATCAACGCCGCCGCCCGCATGGAGGATCTTTCGTACTCCAAGCTCATGGGCCTCATCCACAAGTCAGGCATCGAGATCAACCGCAAGGTTCTCGCCGACCTCGCCCTCAACAACCCCGCCGCTTTCAAGGCCGTTGTTGACAAGGTGAAGAACGCCTGATTCAGGCACCATACGCCATAACACAAAATGGTGTGCCCCCTCCGCGGGAGCACACCTTTTTGCCTATCGCCATTTTCGGTTATTTCTTTGCAGGGTGGAGGAACCGGGACGAGAGCCACGCCCTGACGGGGAGGTCGTAGACCTTGACGGAGGCGTAGGCGATGGCGAGCGAGGCGATGAAGATGCTCACCGCTACCCAGATGTGGATGCTCAGCGGGGCGTCGGCGTGGCGCGCTGCCCACTCCATCTGCACATATATCATGGGGTAGTGGGTTATGTAGAGGGGGTATGAGATGAGTCCGAGAAATTTGCAGACAGCAGTTGTGCGCGCCCCTTTCAGCGGACTCCCCGCGCCGGTGGCCACGATGGCCGGGAAAACCAGCAGTATCACCACGGCGCAGTAAACGCCGTTGAGCCACGCATGCTCCGTGCCCCCGATATGGGGCACCACAAGCACTGCGGCTACCGCCAGCGAGCACCACAGCATGCCGCCCCGGCGCAGGCAGATGCGGCACCGGCTTAAACGGAACAACAGCAGACCCCCGAAGAACGGGTAAAGCAGGCGGCACACGCCGATGTAGATCTGCGAGGGTGTGAGGCCGAAACCGCCGATTACGGTATATTGCGCGTATGACCGTGAGGCCAGCAGGCCGGTCACGTCGAGATCGAGGGCCAGGTCTATCGTCAGCAGTGCCGAGAAAGCCACCAGCACGCCGAGGGCGATCTTGCCGAGGCGCCTTACGAACACCGCATAGAGTATGTTGGCCACATACTCCCACATCAGTGACCACTGCGCGCCGTTGAGCGAGTTGATCTCCTGCCAGCCGCGTATGTCCATTGAGGGGGGCGTGGGGAACATGATGCACCCCAGCACTATTATTATAAGCAGTTTCCACCACGGGGTGTGCATCACCAGCTCGAAATCGGGGGCCGCGCTCATGTAGAACCAGAACGCGCCGATCAGCGTGCCAAGTATCACCATCGGCTGCAGGCGTATGAGTCGGCGCTTGAAGAAACCGCCTATGGTCATGCGTCCCCACCGGTCGTCGTAGGCATAGCCGATCACGAATCCCGAAAGCACGAAGAAGAAATCTACCGCCAGATAACCGTGATTGAGAATCTGGTCAGCCGGCCCTGCGGAATATGTCTCGAAAAGATGGAAGGCCACCACTATCATGGCGGCCACGCCGCGCAGTCCGTCGAGAATCTCGAACCGCGGCTTTGATGCCAAAGGAAGTGTCTGTGATGTCATTGTGCAAAAGTGTTTTTTCGGGTGCAAATTTACGATACGGCGCTTTAACAATGTTTACTTATAGTGTGAAATATTTGAACTATATTTGCAAAAATATCAGACCGACTCATGAGACATGTGGCATTTGACTATGACGACGTGTGCGTGCCCCCGATGCGCCAGATCGGCAAGCATTCGCACCGGTGCTGGGAGCTTTCGCTCGTGACCTGCGGCGCCGGACGGCGCACAGTAGGGGATACCACCGAACCTTTCGCCGAGGGCGAGATCGTGCTTGTGCCCCCCGGGATGACGCATCAGTGGCTGTTT
Organism: uncultured Porphyromonadaceae bacterium; assembly: GCA_938027385.1. Taxonomy (GTDB): domain Bacteria; phylum Bacteroidota; class Bacteroidia; order Bacteroidales; family Muribaculaceae; genus UBA7173. Next base: position 3,498 of record CALJBF010000340.1, read on the forward strand.
GACCCGGGAGTGACCGATGCCGGCGGCAATATCTCTAACATATCGGTATTCTTTGACTCTGCGGTGCCCGACGGACTCGGTGCGCTGTTGCCTGAGATGGAGGCAGCTGCCGCAGCGCTCGGCTCGCTGACCGATGCCATAATCTATGCCGGGGGCACTTGCGCCCGGCTCAGGGAACTGCTGCATGCAATGCGCGGCCTGACGCCGCGGGCGCGTCTGCCGCTGATGCTCGACCTTCTGATGACACTGGCCGATACCGCGGGATGCCGCGCCGTAGGTCATGACCGGCATCTGACCAACGCCGAACGGCGATTCGAAAAGGTGAGGGTGTACTGTGCGTGCAATTATGCACGCACAGTGTCGCTCGGCGAGATGGCCGCCCACCTAGGTATGAATAAGTCGGCGTTCTGCGCCTTCATGCGTCGCCACGCCGGCACCACGTGGTCAGACTATCTGAATTCCGTCAGGCTTGACCGCGCCGCCGAACGTCTGACCGCCACCCGCGACCGCATCTCGGCCATCGCCTACGACACCGGTTTCTCAAACGTGACCTACTTCAACCGCCTGTTCCGTGCCGCGTACGGCTGTTCGCCCTCTGAATACAGAAAACGCACTTTTGCCTGCTAAAATTTGTTATTGCGACCATTTGTATGTATGTTGCTTGATTTTTGAGAAAAGTGCTTGCTATAAATGAAATTGTGTGTATATTTGCAAAAATAAGTTGAGCCCCATCCAGTCAACACGTATACCTGAAATAACCAAACGAATAACTCTTATCACCTTATAATTCAATCACAATGCACAGCTCTCCGTACGGTTGTCGGCTCACACACGGCGACGGTACGGGGTCAAGACAATAACCAAACCAGTATTACAATCAAAATCAATCAGAAATGAGAAAACCGTCACTACTTTTGCTGTGTGCGATGATTTCTGTCTCGTCAGCGTTTGCCCGGGAACCTCAGATGTCGCCGCAGAGAGCGCACACGGCTGTTGCCGCTCAGGTCCGGACAGCCACCGCCGATGCGGGCGGCCGTCAGGGCATCGACCAGTCGCTCACATTACCGTCGCGCCCCGCTAAAGGCGCACTGCCGGTCATCCGGGCAGGCAAACGTTCGCTTGCAAAGAAACTGTCGGCTCCGGCCGGGCTGCCGCGCATGATAGGCACCGTTATTGCCGGCGACAACTGGACCGAATCGTACACCCCCTATGGCCTCTATGACCTGCCGGTCATAGCCGGCTCGCAGTTCACCAAACTCCAGGATGTGGGTGGCCGTTCGGCCGGCCATCTCTATGACGGTGTCTACTACAACTGCAAGATATATGTCATGGCTGCCAAGTTCGGCGCCGACTGGAGCGGATATGATATCGTAACTGGCGAGCGGGTCTTCTACCGCGAGACATACGACTGTCATTACATGTCGGTATCGACGTCGGTCGATCCCACCACCGACATCGTCTACGGCCTCAATTACACCACCAACGGGCAGGCTCTGCAGATCGTCACCATCGACTATGTGGAGGATGACGGCTATGGCTACAACCGTGTCGACATTCATCCGGTAGCCCAGCTCGAAGGCCGCTGGGCGGCGATTGCCTTTGACGGCACGGGCCAGCTTTGGGGAATAAGTTTCACCGGCCATCAGGAGGGGAGCAGTTTCACCGTTACCGACAGCTATCTGCACAAAATCGATAAGGCTACCGGCGCCACCACCCAGGTCGGCGCCACGGGACTCAGCCCGCAGTATGCCTCTGACATGGATTTTGATGTCAAGACAAACCGTCTCTACTGGACTATCGAGGATCTCGACGACAACGGCTATCTGGCCGAGGTGAACACCACGACCGGCGCGGCCACGAAGATACTCGATTTCGCGCATAACGAGGAGGTTGTGGGTCTGGTGGTCCTTCCGGTGCCCGATCCCGGCACGCCCGACAGAGTCACCGATGTCTCGGCTACCTTTGAGGGTGGCAGCCTGACCGGCACAGTCAATTTCCGTACCCCGGCCAACTATACCGACGGTAACCCCGGCACAGGTCAGCTGAGCTATACCGTGCTCGGCAACGGCGCCGTAGTAGGGCAGGGAACCTGCGGCTACGGCCAGATGGTGAATGCTCCGGTGACTGTCGACAACGGCGGCCTCTATACCTTCTCGGTAACCGTAACCTCGGGCGAGAAGTCGAGCAAGGCCGTGAAGACCGAGCTGTTCGTCGGTTTCGGCACACCAAAGGCCACCGAGGCCACGGCATCGTGGGCCGACGGTCTGATGACCGTGTCGTGGACGCGACCTACCGAGACTGTCGACGGCGGATATCTCAGTCCTACCGACCCGTTCGAGTATGTGGTTACCGACTATGACACCGGTGCCGTGCAGGTGCGCGTCACCGATGCAACATCGTGCTCGTTCGCCGTGCCTGAGCCGGCTCAGCGCACGCCGTACCGTTACAAGGTCACGGGAACCTCGAACGGCAAGAGTTTCACCAGCGCCACCAACGTGGCATACGCCGGTTCGGAGTCGGCACCCTATCTGAACGACTTCAACAATGACGCGGCGCTTGACGGTTATACGGTCATCGACGCTAACGACGACGGCAAGGTGTGGACATGCGACGGCTCGACCGTGAAGATTGTCTATAATACCTACAAGGCCATGGACGACTGGCTCATCACCGTGCCTCTGAAACTCGAAGGTGGGCGGCAGTATCCCTTCAGCATCGACGCCCGATGTATGAACGTGCAGTATTCCGAGAAACTCGAGGTAAAGGCCGGAATGGCTCCCACAGTCGAGGCCATGACGATAGAGGTCATTCCCGAGACGCTGATCGACATGAATTCCATGCAGACATTCTCGGGTATAATCAACACTACAGCAACCGGTCTTTACTACATAGGCGTGCACGGTATGTCGCCCAAAGACCGCCACACACTCATCATCGACAACCTCAAAGTCGATGCTCCCCTGCCAGTTGCCGTGCCGTCGCAGGTGCAGGATCTTGAACTGGTCACCGACCCTACCGGCGCCCTCAAGGCCAGCGTGAACTTCACCACGCCCGACAAGGATTCGGCCGGCAACTCCATCACCTCAATCGCCAAGATTGACATCCAGCTTGGCGACAGGCTTGTAAAGAGTATTCCCAGTCCCGCAGTCGCCACCCGCATGAGCGAGGAGGTCACTGTCGAGGCGATGGGCGAGTACACAGTCACTGTCACATCCTATAACGATGAAGGCGAGGGTTCTCCCGCCTCGGTCACCGGCTACATCGGTCTTGATGTACCTGCAGCTCCCGCTGCCATGACGGCTGTCGAGACTGCTCCCGGCAAGGTTGCCCTCTCGTGGGAGGCAGTCACGGCTGATATCCACGGCACGCCGTTGCCCGCATCGTCAATAGTCTATGACGTTTATCAGTACAACGGCGGTGTCGACGACATCTGTATCGCCACCGACGTCACAGGTACTGCTGTCAGCGAGTTCGACATGAACATGGTCCAGGGGCAGCAGACGTTCGCGCAGTTCGCCGTCTACGCCCGTACGCAGCAGGGCTATGGCGAGGGGCGCCTCTCGCCCATGATTCCCGTGGGCTATGCCTCGCAGGGCTTTGTCGAGTCGTTTGCCGGTGGGCGGAACTCGAATCCGATGATGGTATCGGGCATCAGCGGCGCCGTGAACTGGATGATCATGATCGATGCCAACGGTATCACCTGCCAGGACGGCGACAACGGCCTGATCAGCATGATCGGCGAGTTCACCACCGACACCGGCGCGCTGTATACCGGCAAGGTCAGCCTGGCGCATCTCACCGATCCGGCTCTTCGGTTCTATGCCTGCAATATCTATAACCCCGAAAACGAGTATCCCGAAGACAACAATACCATTGTCGTGAAGATTGCCGAGGCCGGTACCTCTAACTGGCAGACCGTGCTGTCGACCACGTTCCATGCGCTCGGCGGCGATGTCGACGGCTGGTTCCCGGTTGACATCGACTTGAAGGACTATGCCAGCAAGGAGATCATGATCTGCGTGGAGACCACTACGGCAAGCTACCGCTATTCGCCGTTCGACAACTTCCGCACATACTCGCGCGTCCCCCACAACATGCACCTGACCGGCATCACGGCTCCCCGCCGTGTCGTGGCCGGGAGTGACTATACCGTGGCGGTGTCGCTGGCAAACGAAGGCTATGAGGCAGCCGAGGGCTACAGTGTCGAGCTTTACCTTGACGGCACTCTGCTCGATACCAAGACCGGCGCGGCCATTCCGGCCGAGGAGACGGCAGTGATCGAGTTCCCGCTGACAATGCACACCCTTGCCGTCGATCCGATGGACTTCCATGCGGTGGTAGTGCATGCGCCCGACATGATTCTCGACAACAATATGTCTGACGTTGTTACCGTGACACCGGCCATGACCGACGTGCCCTGCGTCACCGACCTCAGCGGCGAGTGGCAGGACGACGGCTTGCGTCTCGACTGGTCGGAGCCCGCGTATGCCAACGGCATTCCTGCCACCGTTACCGATGGTTTCGAGGACTATGCCCCCTGGTCCGCTGATCCAGGCAACTGGCTCTGCGTCGACAACGACCGTGAGCCGGTGAGCGGTTTCCTCGGGTTCGACATCCCGGGCATGACCATCGGCGTCTCAAAAGCATCGTACATCGTGTTTGACGGCGATGCCGTGCCTGAAGAAGACAAGCCTCAGTTCGCCGCTCATGGCGGCCATCAGTTCATGGGCGCCATACAGCGCTATGACGACGGGCAGCTTGACGACTGGCTTATTTCGCCGCGCCTTAGCGGTAACGAGCAGGTTATCTCGTTCTACGCCAAGAGTTTCTCGCGCATCTTCAAGGATTCGTTTGAAGTGCTTTACAGCACCGGCGGTACAGAAATTAGTGACTTCACACCTGTTTCCGAGGTCATCACTATGCCGCAGAGCTGGGATTTCTACAGCTTTGACTTGCCGCGCGGCGCACGCTATTTCGCCATCCGCGCCTGCGGCAAGAATACATTCCTTATGATGGTCGATGATGTCACATACCAGTCGGGTGTCGAGCGCATACCCGTGACACTCACCGGCTACAACATCTGGCGTGACGGCAAGAAGATCAATGCCGCTCCTGTTACAGAATGCGGTTATGTCGACCCCCTCCCCGCCGGCGAATTCCATAAATATGTAGTGACCGCAGTCTATGACCGCGGTGAGTCGCGTGCCTCTAACATGGTCAATTCCGACCCCGCAGGCATCTTCGCACCCGCTGCCGAGGCCAAGGTCGAGGCAGTGTTCAGCTCCTCGGGCATCCGGTATGCCCCTGACGCACCCCTCGCCCCCGGTGTCTACATGATCCGCTACACCGACGGCCGCATCGCCAAGACCGTCGTCCGCTGAATTCATTCTGATACCCATTCCCGCAAGGCGGAGCGCTCCGGCGTTCCGCCTTGCCTGTTTTGAGCGCTATCGGGCTGTTTTTGCGCTGTTTTTCGGCAATAATTCTGTTAAAAGAGCGTTTTTATTGTTGGATATTGGAAAGAAAACCATAACTTTGCAAACTTGAAATGGAGTCACCTCGCGGTAGCGCGGTTCGGGTGGCTTTAAATGACAGAAATATACGCCGAGAATGAGACAGCTTAAGATTACAAAATCGATTACCAACCGCGAAAGCGCCTCGCTTGACAAATATCTTCAGGAAATCGGCCGTGAAGAGCTGATTACCGTCGAGCAGGAAGTTGAACTGGCACAACGCATCAGAGAAGGTGGCCCTGCCGGGCAGGCCGCTCTCGACAAGCTTACCAAGGCTAACCTGCGTTTCGTGGTCTCGGTGGCAAAACAATACCAGAACCAGGGCCTCAGCCTCCCCGACCTTATCAACGAGGGTAACCTCGGCCTGATCAAGGCGGCCCAGAAATTTGACGAGACCCGCGGTTTCAAATTTATTTCTTACGCCGTGTGGTGGATCCGTCAGTCGATTCTGCAGGCCCTGGCCGAGCAGTCGCGTATCGTGCGCCTGCCGCTCAACCAGGTGGGTTCGCTCAACAAAATCAGCAAAGCCCTCTCGAAATTCGAGCAGGAAAACGAGCGTCGTCCGTCGTCTGAGGAGCTTGCCGAGGCTCTCGATGTGCCGGTTGAGAAGATTGCCGACACGCTTAAGGTTTCGGGACGTCATATTTCGGTGGATGCCCCGTTTGTAGAGGGTGAGGACAACTCTCTGCTCGACGTGCTCACCAATGATGATTCTCCCATGGCCGACGCGACACTCACCCAGGAGTCGCTCTCGAAAGAGGTTGACCGCGCCCTGCGTCAGCTCCACGAGCGCGAGCGTGAGATTCTGAAGATGTTCTTCGGTATCGGTTGCCAGGAGATGACCCTTGAGGAGATCGGTGCCAAGTTCGACCTCACCCGCGAGCGTGTGCGCCAGATTAAGGAGAAAGCCATCCGCCGCCTGAAAGGCCAGAAGTCGCGTCTGCTCAAGACCTACCTCGGTCAGTAATCAGGGCGAAAAATATACTCGCAAAAAGCCGTTGCGGTCTGTGTGTCATCCGTGCACAGACCGCAACGGTTTTTTGCAGCATCGCATTCACCGAGATAGGTGGGTGGGGTGAAGTTTTTTCGAGGGAGAGGGGGCGCATGTCAGTTTTTTTGAGTAAATTCGCAATGAACATGCGATTATGAACATAGAAGTCATTTAAACTTTTTCTTATTTGACTTCAAAACAACTCTTCTTCAAGAATTTGGCCTCTTTTTGGCTGATTTGAACCTCATTTTCGGTCACGATGCCCGCATCGTTCCCT
>CALJBF010000341.1 GCA_938027385.1 uncultured Porphyromonadaceae bacterium
GCGATACGCGCAGAGGGGTCAGCTTGTTGGTGAGCCAGTAAAGAAGATAACTCATCCCGAAGGTGTAAACGAACACGATGACCAACACAAGTATATGGTTCCAGAAAAATTCAGAACGCGAGATCATTTCGGGGTCTCCGGCGGCGAAAAAGTCGTAGGCGAAGATACCCGTCATCACGGTGCCGATTATGCCGCCAAGTCCGTGGGTGGGGAACACATCGAGGGCATCGTCAAGCATGTGGCTGTAACCTTTCCACGACACCGCCAGGTTGCAACAAATCGTGATTACGAACGATATGAAGATACTCTGCCCCACGGTGACCCACCCGGCGCAGGGTGTGATTGCCACCAGACCGACCACGGCGCCGATGGCGGCTCCCATGGCCGAGGGCTTACGTCCGCGCAGGGCATCGAATGCCACCCAGGTCACCATGGCTGTAGCGGCGGCGGTGTTTGTATTCAGGAAAGCCAGTATGGCCGTGCCGTCGGCCGCAAGCGAGCTGCCGCCGTTGAAACCGAACCATCCCAGCCAAAGCAATGCGGCGCCCAACAGCACGAAAGGCACGTTGGCGGGTTTGGCGGCCTCCTGCGACGGCGTGCGTCGCCCGAGGAAAATGGCGCCCGCCAGTGCGGCGATACCCGACGCTGCATGTACCACAATGCCGCCGGCGAAATCATGCACATGCATAAGGGCGAACAGCCCCTCGGGGTGCCAGGTGCAGTGCGCCAGCGGGCAGTAGACCAGCACGACCCACAGCGCCATGAACAGCAGATAGCCCGAGAAGTGCACGCGTTCGGCGAACGACCCCGTGATCAGCGAGGGGGTGATGATGGCGAACTTCATCTGGAACAGGGCGAACAGCGCCAGCGGGATGGTGGTGGTGGCGAGCCCGATCTGCGACATGTCGACGGGATTGTCACCCACATTCGAACAGCCGACGTGCGAGAACAGCAGGAAGTCGGCCGGATTGCCGATCACATGCCACACGTCGTTGCCGAATGCCAGGCCGAAACCGAATACCACCCATATCACGCTAACGAATCCCATCACGATAAAGCTCTGGAGCATCGTCGAGATGACGTTCTTGGCGCGCACCATGCCGCCATAGAAAAAAGAGAGGCCCGGAGTCATCATCAGCACGAAAATCGTAGCGGTGATTATCCAGGCCACATTTGCGAAGAGGTGGTTGTTGGTGAGGTTGAAAAGCCCCTCTGACGGGGTGACGCAGAGACTCCATACGCTCAGCCCCGCAAGCAGCAGAAACAGGGCGAGCCAGCCGCATGACAGCTTTCTTTTTACTATAGACATAGTACCTTGGAAATTGTATGAATAACGGATGAAATTAATGACATATCGCTCGTTTTTGAAAAAAAACGTGGCAAAGTAACGCAAAACATCCGAGACAGCCAAAAACGAGCCGCAATTTTAACACATTTCTTTTGCATTTTGCCACAACGTAAGCCCAATCGGTCGATTTCTGCACATCAAATTGGCCGTCAGACGGAATTTTGATATATTTGCACGTGATTTATCACTGAAACTAATGAGAACAAAACGATATATGCTGCCGCTGGCCCTGCTGGCGGCGGTGCTGATTCCGGCTGTTGTGGCCGGACGCCCCGCGCCGGAGCCTCCCGCACTGTCGGCGCCCATGATCGAATGGGCCCGGTATTACTATGACTCTGGCAAGTACGACAAGGCCAAGAAACTGCTCACCAAACACACTCCCGCCACCGGCGACGAGGCGTATCTGCTTGCCGAGGTCTATGACCGGCAGGAGAAACGTGACTCGGCGACTGCGATGTTCGCGCGCGCATTCGAGCTTGGCAATGCCGCGGGGGCCTATCATGTGGCACTCGCCGAACAGTACCGTCATCCCGACCCCGACGCGCAGAAAGCCATCGACTGGTACCGGCGCGGAGCCGAGGCGGGCAATACCGCCTGCCAGCACGCGCTGGGTTTCATCTACGCCGAAGGTGAGACCATCGGCGACACGCATATAGAGTACAACGACTCACTGTCGCTGAAATACTACTTTATGGCCGCCGAGGGTGGCGATGCCGAGGCACAGACCATTGTGGGCGACTGTTTCCTTTACGGCACAGGCACGGCCGTTGACACCGGCGAGGCTTTCAGGTGGTATGACCGCGCGGCCGCACAGCAACACCCGCGGGCGCTTTACATGACGGGCGAGTTCTATTATGCGGGCACACCTCAGATACCGGCCGACCAGGCCAAGGCAAAAGAGCGTTACGAGCGCGCGCTGGCATCGCCCGACATCAAGGGGAGCGTGACCGAATCGGCCGCCAACGAACGTCTGGGCGCCATCTACATGACCGACCCGTACACCGACTACCGCAAGGCCCTCCGATACCTTAACGCGGCCATCGATGCCCCCATGCAGGCACCCGAAAACATGTCACGCGCAAAAGCCAACCTGGCAGTGATATATTCGACAGGGGCCACCGGCATCAGGCGAGACCCGCGGAAAGCATTCGAACTGCTGGTATCGGCCTGCGAGGAACTGTTTAAAGATGAGACGGCCCTCTACAACCTGGGCAAATGCTATGAAATCGGGTTCGGCACAGAGACCGACCCGGCACTGGCACTGAAATACTATCGCATGGCGGCCGAGCGCGGCTACCCCAACGCCGTCGACGCCATGAAACGCCTGGAAACACCCCCTGCCGACACCCCATAATAATCTCAATAACCTCAATAACAGCGTCAGACCCGTCGGACAAGTCGGACTTGTCTGACGGGTCTGATGCAATATTACGGGTCTGACGCCGTGTGGGCGGCTCAGCTACCGCATGCCGGTTTCTGCCGGCTTATTTCCCTTTGTGCGATGAGGGGAGCGGGTTGGCGGTGCGCTCGGCGGCGCGGTTGCGGTTGCGGGCCACATCGATGGCACAATAGATGGCCTGGCGCATTGAATCGGGCGAGGCCTCGCCGCGGCCTGCGATGTCATAGCCGGTCCCGTGGTCGGGCGACGTGCGCACAAACGGCAGACCGGCGGTAAAGTTCACGCCCGTCTCCATGGCAAGCGTCTTGAACGGCGCAAGCCCCTGGTCGTGATACATGGCCAGAACGCCGTCGAATTTCCTGAACGCCCCCGAACCGAAGAAACCGTCGGCGGCATAAGGGCCGAACACAAGCATTTTCTGCTGACGGGCCTTCTCTATGGCCGGTATGATGGCGGTCTGCTCTTCGGTACCGAGTAGCCCCTCCTCGCCGGCATGGGGATTGAGGGCAAGCACGGCTATGCGCGGGCGCACGATGCCGAAATCCTCTATGAGCGAACGGTTGAAAAGCCTGATCTTCTCGCTCACAGCCTCTTCGGTAATCTGCTGAGCCACCTTCGCGATGGGCAGATGGGTGGTCACCAGTGCTATGCGCATCACATCGTTGCAGAGAATCATCAGCGCCTTGTCGCGGTCGGCCGAGCCTATCGACGACTCAAGGTACTCGGTGTGTCCGGGGAAAGTGAACAGCTCGCTCTGTATGGTCTTCTTGTTTATGGGGGCAGTGACCACGACATCTACATTTCCCTGGCGAAGATCGGCCACAGCCGCCTCAAGCGAGGCAAAGGCAGCCTTGCCGGCCTCGGGCGACGCCACGCCGGGTTCGATGCGGGCGTCCTCGCCGATTACATTCACGATATTCAGCTGACCGTCACGTGCATCTGCAGCACCTGCGACCTGCTGAGGCTGGAGCCCCTGCAGGCCGCAGGCTTTGCGGTAATGCTGGGCGATCTTCGCCGAGCCGTATATCACGGGGGTGCACAGGTCGAGCAGACGCCCGTCGTCAAATATCTTGAGTATGACCTCGTAACCGATGCCGTTATAGTCGCCGTGGGTTATGGCCACGCGGATTTTGTTTTCGTTCATGGATGAAAAATTTTTGTAAAAGTACAAAAATCATTTCAGCCGTCAAAATCAGCGGAGGGCGCCGTCAGCGCTTTCAGCATGCAAGGGCGCCGTCAGCGCACGGCTTTGCCGGTATAGACGCGGCCCGAGACGCCGTCGGTCACGCGGAAGAGATATACGCCGCGCCCGAGTCCGGAAAGGTCGGCCGACGTCGACACCAGCGTTCCGGCCACGGTATATACCTCTACCGACGGCGATTCGATACCGTCGACCGTAAGCGACGCCGTGGTAGCGTTGTAGGCCACTTCGGCACCCTGCGCCGTTGCAGAGGTGATGCCAGTGGTGGGCGACTGATACTCGCGCTCGGCCAGCGACGAGAGCACCTTGTCATCTTTCGAGAACAGGGCGGCGCGCAGTGTCTTGTTGCCGGATACCGGAACCGTGGCGGTGGCGGTGGCGGCGGCGCGCAACGACGTGGCCTGTGCGGCGGCGACATGCGTGCCGTTGGCCGGAGCGGGATATGTACCGTCGAGCGTATAGACGATATACGACCCCTCGGGAGCGTTGTCGGCGGTGAGTTTCACGTCAATCGTGGTCTCGTACTTGCCGGAGGGGTGGCTGACGGTGATTTCGGGATGCACGGGCACATCCACGTCGGCCCAGATGCAGTAGTTCTGACCCGAGGTCTTTATCTCATATCCGGGGTCGGTGCAGTTGAAATCCCAGTCCGAGCCGATTTTCACCACCAGATTGCCGTAAAGCCCCTTGACACGGGCGGCATAGCAGTTGTTGGCGCTCTTCAGCACGGTGACTTCGCTCTGGTTGGTGACGCCGACGGCCTTGCGGATGTCGACCATGGGAGCGATGGCGTCAGCATGGTCAAGCCAGTGTTTCATGAACACGCACGGTGTGCCGGGATGAGTGAGAATGAAGGCGTTGGCCGCCAGCTGATCGTTGTCGACGCGCTTGTCACCCTCGCGGTAGGTGTCGTGGTTGTCGACAAACGTGACGGCGTAGCGGGTGAAACCGTCCATGTGGATCACGCCGGCAGGCTGGTCAAGGGTGCCGTAACGCTTCCACACCAGTTTGGTGAGGTCCTGCGGATAGCTGTCGAATGCGGCCTGGAAGGCATCATGCAGGGGGAAATCGAAGGCACAGCAGCTGAAACCGGTGCCACTGATCCACTCGGTCACCACATCATATCCGTCCCAGCACTCGCCGACGGAGTATTTCAGGCCGGCTGAACGGGCATACATCCCGGCGTATGACGCGCCGTAACCCTTCACCATGTCGAAACGCCAGCCGGAATAGCCGTATTTGTTGTGCAGACAGTCGAGATATGCCTTGATACCCTCCTGCACATGGGCGTTGGTGTGGTCGAGGTCGCGACAGCCGTCAAACAGGTCGCCGGTGTCGTATGCGCCTGTGGGTTTCGGCTGACCTTCGGCCGACGCCATGCCGTCGTTGCGACATATCGCATCAAGGCCCCACTCCCAGGTGACGCCGTTGTATTCTTCTGTAGGGAAGTCGGCCCAGCCCGACACACCGTTGCGATGATTCACCACCACATCTTCGATCATGGCGGTGTTGAGGCTGTTCATCAGCGAGTTCATGGCCAGCAGTTCCTCTTCAGAGCCGAAAGCCGAGTTGTGGTTCGTGAACCAGTAGCGGGGCATATAGCCCATGTAGCCGTCGGCATAGCCGCTGTTGGGCACCCATATCAGGTCGAAATACTTTGAATAGTCGTAGGCCTTGGCGGTGAGGTTGGTCCATTTGGTGTCGTCATACGAGTCCCAGTAGAAACCCTGCAGCATCACGCCGGGATACTGCTCGGGCATGGCGGTGGCTCCGGTGACCACGGGGAGAGGCTCTTCGCCGTCGCGCGCCACCGACATGGTGGGCGTGGCACCGGTGAAGTCGGCGGTTATGACATAGTCGCCGGCAGGCAGCTCGAAACAGCGTTTCAGCGAGCCGTAGAGGGTGATGTCATAGACACCTGTGTCAAGCAGTCGGTTGCCGCCATCATAGGAATCGCCCGAAACCACATAGGCCACGCCGGCATTATCGGCCGTCATAGCCTCCCATGACGAACGTCTGTCGCGCGCCACGAAGAAATAGGTGCTGTTTTCCGAGCTGAACTCGTATGTGTATTTGCCATCCTCTTTGCTGAAAGCGGGCGCATCGCTGTAATGCCACCCGTCTGACGAGTTCGAGTAGACGAAATAGAGGTTTTCGGGAGCGGCGTTTCCATCGGCAACCTCCATCTTGGCGGGATTGGTGGAGAAATCCATTGTCACCACATATTTCGTGCCTTTCTCAAGCCGGTAGCAGTGCTTGAGTACGCCGTAGGGATACACATCGTATGAGCCGTTGCCGATTGTACGCGCGTCGGTGGCGTCGCCGTTGTCGCCGCTCACGCCATACAGGCCGTTGAAACCGCTGGCTGTATAGCCGTTCCAGTCATCGGCCCGTTTTGACGACACAAAAAAGAACATGTCGTTGTCGGCCGACTTCCCTTCGAGCATGTACGAGAATTTGTTGCCGTCACGGGCCATTTCAGGGGCCGAATAGTTCCAGCCGTAGCCGATGTCATTGGGCAGGTAGAGCGCCTGTGGCGCCGCTGCGTATGCCGATGCGACCGTTACAACAGCCGATACGACAGTCAATACCAGTTTTTTCATTCTGCGGTAATTCGTATAAGGTAAAATCAGATATAATCCTTACTTTGTAAATATGTGGTTAAAATTACTAATTATCCACATTTCAGCCCGACAAATTAATGTATTTTCACACAAGACCTCTCGTTTTGCCCTCCAATTGCTAAATTTTGTTAACCTGACACACTTTTTCGTACAGGATACATGT
>CALJBF010000342.1 GCA_938027385.1 uncultured Porphyromonadaceae bacterium
GAAAAGATTCTTCTTCGACATAATCACCGGGGAGCTGGTCAATTTGGTCAATTATTAAATCCCAGCCGCGTAGATTAAAATAGCCAACGCAGAAGTCAACTCGCTTAACTCCTGTATTTGTTATAATGCCCTGAAGTCCTTGTGTGAACTTCAAGTCTATATTGTCGAATATTCGAGCCATCAGCTTTTGCAGCCACTGACTCCAAATGGCAGAAATAGATGAGAGGTGATAAAAGAAAAGCGAGGAGCCACATTATCGCTCGCACCGCTGTTCAAGGCCTTAGGACGTGCCCACCTCACCAGATTGAGCAACGGACTCCACGCCGTATATGCAATACCCCAAACCCATTCCAAGCTTTGGACGCTTGAAATGAGCCCGAGTAGGTATATACATACCCGTGGCGTCTATCGTTGCATTGCTCTTTAGTGAGTTGTCAGAGTGTCCTAAGTTCTGAACAGTCAAGAACAAGCGTCAATACACGCTTTTATATTATGTTAATTGCCCACTGACCGATGCTGATGTCTTCTGCAAGACATGCCCCCGGCGTGGAATCTTGTGGCAAAATTAAAGAAAAAATTTCACATTGCAATCGACCATGTCGAGAAACATATAACAAAATAAGTGAGCTGTGAAGGGCTGTGAAGGGGCGGTTGGGATTTCGGGAAATTTGGCTAACTTTGCGATATGCGTAATCTGGTTTACATAGTGTTGATGGTGGCGGTTCATCTGAGGTTATCGAGGATGACCGAGGGTGGTGTTTCCATCTTAGAGAAGGCGAAAAGTTTCTTGCCGAGGTCCTTGACGGAGGCGCCGATGTGGTAGAGGGTGTCGTCGATTATGAGAAACCTGTCGTGTATGCCCGGTGCGGTGCGCACATTCACCGGCTCGTACTGGTCGTTGTGCCGCTCGATATCCAGTTGCAGGGTGTCGGTGATCTTCCGGGTGAAGATTGTGGCCGCTACTCCGGGCGCACGTTTGTCGAGGAGGGTAAGCACCGTCTCATCGATATAATTGTCAATCAGCACAATCCGCGATTTGGCACGCCTTATGAGGTCGCATACAAAAAGATATGCGTCAAAAATCTGGCCGTCGAACAGAATCCCCTCGCGCGGAGGCAATGACGTCTTCAGAAAGAAATCGACCTTGCCCGAGAGTTCCCTGATCTGGCAGTCATGTTCGGCAAGCCGCCGGTCAATACGGCTTTCCATGTGCAGCAGCCGCTGGTTCACGCTGTAACCCCTTAGCAGATACTCCTTCAGCACCTTGTTGGCCCACTGGCGGAACTGGGTGCCCCGTATCGACTTCACGCGGTAACCCACCGATATGATGACGTCAAGCGAATAAAGATTGGTACGGTAGCGCTTGCCATCGGCGGCAGTTAGTAAGGATTCCTTACATACTGCCGATTTCTCTAATTCACCTTCCTTGAAGATATTGCCTATATGAAGGGTGATATTGTTTCTGGTGGTCTGGAACAGTTCGGTCATCTGAGCCTGGGTGAGCCACACGGTCTCGTCCTCTACTCTGACATTCAGAGACAGAGTGGAATCAGGTTGATAGAGAATAATCTCGTTTTCTCCGGTGGCGGGGAGGGGTCGGTTATGGTCGGTAATTTCCATGGAGTTTTGTGTTTGCGCGTAAAGTTACTAAAAATAATCGGTGGGCCAGGGGGTG
This sequence comes from uncultured Porphyromonadaceae bacterium, assembly GCA_938027385.1. GTDB lineage: Bacteria > Bacteroidota > Bacteroidia > Bacteroidales > Muribaculaceae > UBA7173. Next base: position 1,676 of record CALJBF010000342.1, read on the forward strand.
CGATTGGCTTGTTATATAAATTCCGTAAATTTGCAGTGAATCATTATGAGGTGTATCACGGTATGGAAATGAATCTTGAGGAAAGACTGGGTGAGAGGCTCGGTATTCGCGATATCCGTGCGATAAGTGGCGCATGTGTGGGTGAGTCAGGTCACTCGCTCAGGGCTGAATTGCTTGCACTGACCCGGCATCCCGACGACCGCATCGGCTACAACGCCCTGTGGGTGCTCACACATCTGCCGGTCAAAGAGTTGCGGGCCATCATCTCCGACCGCGACCTCCTGGTGGATTTGCTGTTGCACGCCGCCCACACCGGGCGTCGACGGCTGTTGCTGGCATTGCTTGACCGGCTGCCGACGGGTGCCACCGACGTCAGGACCGACTATCTGGATTTCTGTCTGTCGCGTATCAACTCCACAGAGCCATACGGTGTGCGCGCTCTGTGCATGAAACAGGCGTTTGCCCTGTGCCGGTTTTACCCCGAACTTATGGGAGAACTGCGCAATGAAATCGACATGATGGAATATGGCACCCTGTCGCCGGGACTGCAGTGTGTCAGGAAACATATCCTCCGGCAGATTGATGCGCAGTAGTGGCGCGCCGCGTCAGTGACCGCGGGTGCGACGGTGTTTGCCGATATTGGTCAGTATCATCCCGGCCACGATAATCACCATGGCCAGCACCTGGATCCATTTCAGCCGGTCGAGCCCCATGATGACGGCCGACAGCGTTGCGAATACCGGAAGAAGATACTGATACAGCGATACCAGCTCCGAGCCGATGAGTTTCATTGCAGGCTGTACCAGGAAATAGGCCAGGAACGTGGGGCACAGCAGGATGAACCCGATTTCGAGCCAGGGCGCGGCCTCGGCGGTGTGCAGTATCGGCATGGTCTGCATCCCGGGAATCAGCACCAGTGCCGGGATGGCGGCGAACAGGAATACCCATCTGAGCAGGTTGACAGGCCGGTAGTTTTTCGTCGGCCCCTCTACAATCACCAGATAGAAGGCATAGCAGAGTGTCGAGGCCACGGCAAGCAGGTCGCCCAGCAGGTTGTCGCTGCCGTTTTTGCCGCTTTGACCCACCACGATCACCACAACCGCTCCGGCCATTGACACCAATACGCCGATATATTCGGCTGCCGACGGTCGCTGATGCCTGAATATCACCCCGATCAGTATCACGAACACCGGCGGCAGGGTCATAATTATCGAGATGTCGATGGGGTTGCCGTATCTGAGCGAGGTCACGAACAGATAGATGAATGCAAACAGTCCCACCGCGCCCCCGAGTATGAGGTTCAGCCAGTCGTGCCGGGCAATGGGCTTGTCTTTCAGAAACAGCGACGCCAGCCACATCAGCACGCATCCGCCCACGAGCCTGACCACAATGATGCCCTCGGCGGTCATCCAGTCAGGAATCAGCGCCTTTGTGAACGACACGTTCACGCCCCAGAAGATTGTGGCCGCCAGTATGCATAGATTTCCGGCCACTGCCGCCCCTATGCCTGTGCGATGAGGCGTGGCCGGGGCTGTTCCTTGGCTCTGTGCATTGCCTGACGTGGTTGCTGAAACGCTTTTGTCGGTGGGTGTATTCTCTTTCATAAGGATGACTGTGGCTGTGATGGTGTTACAGTCCTATAAACAAATGGGGAGGAGATTTTTCCCTCCGGGGGATGTTTTTTGAGAATGAACTACTCCGAATGGCAGTGAAACGTATCGCATGCAGATGGTGGTCGGACAAGACAGAATGCCCAATATGTGATATGGATGCCCTGATTGAGTCCGGCAGCCGTCAGGATTTAAAGCTTGTGGATATCAGGATTTTGTACTAACTTTGCAATACTATGGATGATACCACTGCCCGTAACGAGCCCCATATTGTCAGTGTCAAAGATTTCAGAATTGACACTGATTATGCCGCTTGGCTCTCAGAAATCAAGCGCCGTTATATTTCTGCCCAGATCAAGGCATCAATCAAGATCAACATATAAAAACTACGTTTTAACTGGAGTGTGGGTCGTGATCTTGTGATGCGTAAGGTTGAGGAACGATGGGGGAGTGGAGTGGTAGAGCAACTTAGTTTCGACTTAAAGGAGGCATTCCCGCAAGAGAAGGGATTCAGTAGCAGAAATATGTGGCGAATGAAACAGGGGTATCTGTTTTTCTCTACTACAGAGGCTAATGAAAAACTGACACAACTTGTGGCAGAATTGCAAAAGGTTGAATCTCCGTACCTTATAAATATGTCACAACCTGTGGCAGTTTTAAATGCAGCCCCGGGTTTCCCAACAGTGCTTGGCATGATCCCATGGGGACATCAAACAGACATCGTCTCCAAATGCAAGTCTGTTGATGAAGCGATGTTCTATTTGCGGGAATGTATATTGAGCGGCTGGAGCCGTCAGACATTGAATAATTCGCTGAAGGCCAACCTGTATAAGTCACACGGCAAAGCGATTAGCAACTTCCGGGAATATCTGCCCGAGGCACAAAGCCGTATGGCTCAGGAAATCACGAAAGACAATTATGACTTTGGGTTTATAACGGTTCCGGTCAATTATAGGGAAGAGCAACTTGAGGCAGCTCTTGAACAGAATATCACCCGGTTCCTTCTTGAACTCGGCACTGGTTTTGCGTTTGTAGGTAGGCAAAAAGAACTGATTGTAGGCAACCGTACCCGCAGGATTGATATGCTGTTCTACCATATCAGATTGAAAGCGCATGTCGTTGTAGAATTGAAAGTCAAGCCATTTGATCCGGAGTATGCGGGAAAGCTCAATTACTATGTAAATGCTGTCGATGAACTGCTGAAAGGACCGGATGATAACCCTACAATAGGGCTTTTGATATGCAGCGACAAGGATGAGACCGAAGTGCGCTGGGCGTTCAAAGGCATATAGACCCCTATGGGCGTTGTTTCTTACGATAATGTCCAGATAGTTTCTTCAAACCTGCTTCCGTCGGCAGAAGAGTTACAAGCCCGAGTTCGCTTAGTAGAAGAAGAATTGTGCAAAAGCCATTCATAAGTAACTGTTTACAATGATTGTCACCTAATTATAGTAGAACAGTAGAAATAGCTCTTTCCCAAGACGGGAAGAATCTCCCTGTAACTTCTTCAATGTAGAACATAAAAGTGTTGGCTGTTTAATCATGTTTCCGGCATAGCGTGAGTGCCTGATTTGTGCGAAAAATCAGTAACTTTGTGGCGGGGCGCCGGTGTGTCGGCGCCTGTTGACCATGAAGACTTATGAAGAAAACAGACTTGTCGGCAATATTGCCTGTGATGATATTTGTTATCGGCGCGCTGACGGCTGCGGGTGGCGCATCCGAGGCCGTTGCAGAGAATACCGTTACCTGGCAGACACTTGGCAATTCCTCTGACGCTGACGGACGTCAGACTTATACGCAACGGTTTACCATCGAGGCCGACGCCCCGTTCGGGCGTCTGGCATTCTGCATGATGAAACGTGGCATGACGCCGGTGAACCCCGTGGACACACTGGTTGAATTGTTGCCGGGATATTATGCCGTGGGCTCGCCGCGTTTTGCCGAGGCCGGCCCGGGCCGACCGGTGACAGTCGACATCGTTACCGACGGCACCCTGCGCAACCTGTCGTTCATACCCGACGGGATGCACCTTGTGACCGGGGGCTGTGCTGTGCCGGCGCGTAATGTGCGGCAGTCAACAACCCTGCGCCCCGAACAATATCAATGGCGTGAAGGTGACCGGGTGGTCGACCCAATGCGATACGGCCCCGAGGCGTATGCCGTCAACGATTCCCTGCGCTCGCAGTGGCGCCCGGCGCCTTACGGCGGAATCCCCACGTTCAAGTCGGTGAAGCTGACAGGCGGCATGTCCGCGCTTCCTCAGACCGGAGAGGTCTCCGTTGTCAGGGTTGAAGATACGCGGCACGACTATTTCCGCGCCGAGCTTGCCGACGGGCGCATGACGTTCGCCACAAACGGCGAGGTTCCCGGTGCTGCCCTTGACAGACTGCTTGCCCGCATGGCGCGCGAGAGGGATGATAGCGGCCTTGTGCCGGCTGTCGTGATCGAGGACTGGGCCGATCTGCCGTACCGCGGGGTGATGCTCGACGTGGCACGCAATTTTACGGGTGTCGACGGCGTGAAGTCAATCCTCCGGCTCATGGCCGGTTATGGCCTGAACACCCTGCATCTGCACCTGGGCGACGACGAGGGGTGGCGCCTTGAGATTCCCGCCCTCCCAGAGCTTACGGCTGTGGGTGCGCGCCGCGGCTATACCACCGGCCCGGGAACAGAGTTCCTGCCGCAGATCTACAGTGGCGACGGCAATCCCGACTCGGCCGATACTCCCGCCAACGGATATTACAGTGTCGATGAATACACTGACCTGCTGCGCTATGCCCGCGGACTGGGCATCGACATAATCCCCGAATTCGACACCCCCGGACATTCACGCGCGGCCATACGCGCCATGGAGCGGCGCTATGCCGCAACGGGCGACCCGTCGTTGCGTCTGATTCACGACGGTGACACCTCGCGCTACACCACAGCACAGGAATTTCATGACAATCTGATGAATCCCGCCGTCGAGGGCACCTACCTCTTCATGGATACCGTAATCGGTGCGGTGGCCGACATATATGCCCGCGCCGGTGTGCCCCTGCGCGCCATTCATATCGGTGGCGACGAGGTTCCCGACCATGCCTGGGAGGGGAGCGACGCTTGCCGACGGCTGGCCGACAGCCTCGGCACCGATGTGGCCGACCGTCACCGTCTGCAGGCCCGGTTTGCCGAGCGCGTGGCGGGAATCGCCGCCCGGCATGGAGTGAAAATCTCGGGATGGGAGGATATTGCCCGCGACCAGACGCCTGAATACACTGCCGCGGTCGCTCCGCAGGTGTATTCGGTGAACTGCTGGACGGTCGCCGGGCCGCAGACAGCTGCAATCGCCGCCCAAGGGTATCCGGTGGTGCTGAGCAACGTAGATTATCTGTACTTCGACATGACCCCCGACAACCATCCCGGCGAGCCCGGGCTGAACTGGGGCGGTACGGTCGACGAGTTCCGCCCCCTGCATGCCACTCTCGACCGGCTTTGCGCCGCCCCCGACTCCGTGCAGGCCAACGTGGTAGGCATCTCGGCGCATCTTTTCGCCGAGACGGTACGCTCGTTAGGCATGGTCGAACGCTACCTGCTGCCGAGGTTGCTCGGTCTGGCCGAACGCGCTCATAACACCCGGCCCACTTTGGCCGACAGCGAGTATTTCGGCCTCCTCACAGCCGAAATGCCCCGCTGGGCTGCCGACGGTCGCAACTTCTATCTGCGTCAGCCGGGAATACGTATTGTCGACGGATTCGTGGAGATGAATACCCCCTACGAACTGCCGGGAGATGCCGGGCCCGCCTCCCCGCGCCTGGAGATCCGCTATACCGTTGACGGTTCCGAGCCGGGGCCTGACAGCACGCTGTATGACGGCTCTGTAGCGGTGTCGTCGCTCCCCGAGGGAACCTCATCTCTGCGTGCCCGGATTTTCTACGGGGCGGCATGGAGCGTCACCTCGATCCTGCCGTTATAATCTATTGATTATATCGGAGTCGGGTCGGTTCGCGTTCAGTGTTTTTGAGCGCGGGCTACCATGGCGGCCGTTGCCTCGGGCAACGGGGTGGCCTGAGGTGCCGGAGTCACTGTGACATCCGTGGGCGCGTTGCGCCAGAGCTCGTTGGCCTCGTCGACGGTGAGGTATTCAGTCGACATCGGGTAGATCTCGAAATAGCCGTGCATCGCCACCGGCGCGTCGCTGTCGAAGGCCTTCTTGATCCATTTGCCGCGGCCGAGGATGTCGAGCGCCATTGTCGACGACAGGATGTCGGCCGGTCCGTAATGGCCGTTGTCGTTGGGGCGGTAGGCGGTGTTGGTCGAGAACTCGGTCAGGTCGAGGGTGAATCCGAGCAGTTTGAAGAACAGCGGCGACTCGCGGTGCTCTTTTTTGTCTGACAGATAATCGTTAAGCACGGTATATGCCTGCGGGGTACGGCGCATCAGACTGCGGCGCGAGTATTTGCCCATTACCGAATCGGTGCGCGCGCCCGAACGGATGGCCTCTGTCTCATCGAGGTCATTGACCGGCATGCCCACGAGCTGGAACCATGAGATATCGTCGCGCGAGGGGGCGCGGCACGACACGCTGTCGACGCCTCGGCTGTTGGCGGTACGGTCATAGTGCCGCGAGGCCAGGGGGCGGAACACTATCTTGCTTTTCAGCCCCTTGACTTTCTTGGGTATGGGGATGAAAATGTCGGCCGTGTGTTCGGCGAAATACTGTATGGTATCGGTGGGTGTGGCGCCGCTTGAATATTCGCGGATGTAGCATATCATGCGCATCACCGGTCTGTCATCCGGCGTTACCGTCACCTCGCCCATGGCGTATGTGGCCGGTGTGAGCGCTATTTCCTGACTGCCGGCGGGGCAGGTGGCCGGTTCGTAGCCGATGCACCTTACGGTCAGCGGATAGTCGGCTGCCGAGATGCCCGCGAGTGTGCCGTTGTTGTCGGTGATGCCGAGAATGTTGCCCGATTGCGCGAAAACGGTGGCGGCGATCACCGGCGTGCGGTCGCTGCTGTCGGTAACGGTGACTCTCTGCTGGGCGCATGCCCAGACTGCGGCAAAAAGCACTGCAGTGAGTACGATGAATTTTCTGAATGGCAAATGTGATTTCATTTTGTGATGATGTTTTGCCGCAAAGTTACATTTTGTTTCGATACGCGCCCTCGGTGTAAACATTATTTGGCATCTTTTTATCGTAATTTAACGCCGGAGGCGGCAGGGTTGTCGGCGCCGCGCGAAAACACTAATTGAAGTCATTTAAACTTTTTCTTATCTGACTTCAAAACAGCTCTTCTTCAAGAATTTGGTCTCTTTTTGGCTGATTTGAACCTCATTTTCGGTCACGATGCCCGCATCGTTCCCTCAAATTCGGTTAAAATCATCTCAAAAACAGCCTCAAATTCTTTTCGAAGAAAAAGTTTAAATGACTTCATTTTTGTAGCCTTAGATTTCAATAATGGAAAAATTTGACGAGAGCAATGAAATGGCGCTCCGGGCGTGTGTTCGCTTTTTTGAAAGATAATGATTAGTTTTGTCGGAGAGTTCCGTTATATAAAGATACCAACTCGGGCAATAATGCCGGATTCCAAATCCCAATTCGCTTTAAATCAATAATCATCTGTTCCAGGTAATGAATGATGCTGAGTTATGGAGCCAGGTCTTGAACGGTGATATGACGGCTTTGTCGCTGTTGTATAAGGCTAACTATAACCTGTTGTTTAACTGGGGAATGAAGTTCGTTCCCGATGAGGAATTTGTCAAGGACTGCATTCAGGATGTGTTTGTCAGGATATGCAGCAGCCGGAAACTTTCTTCAACGCCCTATGTGAGGTCATATCTTCTGACATCATTGCGTAACATGATTTTCGACCGGGTCGCGTCTTCCCATGACGATGTGTCAATCTCCGGACGGCTGTTTGAGATTGATGATAACGACTCGGGAATCGAGATGCTGTTTAAAGATGATGATGACTCGCGTATGCTGAGCCGCAGGCTCGTCAAGGCATACAACTCCCTGACATATAACCAGCGTGTGTCAATTTACCTCAGATATGTCCGCGGGCTGTCGTACAAAGAGACTGCCGCTGTGATGGAGATGAATCCACAGTCGGCGATGAATCTTGTGTCGAGGGCGCTCAAGGCTCTACGGACAGAGATGGGCGCGGCGCCGTTCCTGGCCTATTTGTGCCAGATGTTGTCATGACGTGAGTAGAGATTCCGTAAGATTCCGTATAATAATATGTAAACCTGTCAATTTTTTGCGATGACTCCCCGAAATACCGACATCAACAAATTGATTTATGGCGTTGTGGACATCTTCAGGAAACGGGAAAAGGAATTTTCCGATTCTGAGGTCGACCAGGCGTGGCATGACTGTGAGCTGCGGATAAAACGCGCCGCCTCCAGAAACGCCATGCGCTGGAAAATCGCTGTATGGTCGGGCTCGGTGGCGGCGGCTGTCGCGATAATGCTGTGGTGGGGCGCGGCAGAACTGGCGGTCGAGCCCGGTGCTGCGACAAGGCAAGACATAACTTCCTATGCTCTCGCTACAGAGACGGAGATGACCGACGGACACATTATTAACATAATACCCGGGTGTGACACGGCTGTGGTCGGCCAGAATCGCGCCAGCATCAGTTGCCTCGCCAACGGCACCGTGCTGGTCAACGGGAAGTCGATGTCGGGAACCGCCGCCAATACTGCCGGCAATGAATATTGTCAGCTGGTGGTTCCGAAAGGGCGCAGAGCCGAGATCCGGTTTGCCGACGGCACACGCCTGTGGGCCAACTCCAATTCGCGGGTCGTCTACCCTCAGGAATTTACGGAAGACACTCGTGAGATATATGTGTCCGGAGAGGTGTATCTCGATGTCGCTCCCGACAAAACACACCCCTTCACAGTCAGGAACAGGGACTTCGACGTGACCGTCCTCGGAACCTCGTTCAACATCATGGCTTATGGCCACGGCGCTCCTTCTCAGGTTGTACTTGTATCAGGCAAAGTAGAGTTGAACAATGCCGCCAACGGGAAGGTGACGATGAGTCCCGGACAGTTGGTCGACGTAACCGGTTCCACGATAAGCTCACCCCGGCAGGTCGACGTTACACCCTATGTTAGCTGGAAAGACAATATGCTGGTGTACAGCCATAAATCTCTTGCCGAGGTGTTTTCCAGGCTTAATGTCTGCTACGGGCGAGAGTTTGTGCTGTCGCCCGATGTGGCTGACATAAAAGTCACCGGCAAGCTCTATCTTAAAGACGACATCGGGGATGTGCTCCACGCCATCGCCTTTTCCGCCCCGGTGACATACGAGGAGAGGGGTGACAGCATATACGTAAGCCGCATCAACTGAGCGGCGACCGCCTCCATGACCCTCTCCCATTCCGACGAATAATCGATTGTGTAATATATAACGGGCTGAATTTAAACTCGCGATCTAAATTCAGCTCCAGATTCTCAAAACCTTAAAGCAATGCACTATCATGGATAAATACATCCGCATGATTAATGCGAGGAAAGAGTTATCACGCATAATTCTGTTGCTGTGGCTGAGTCTGGCGACCTTGTCATCAGAGGCAGCCGTAAGCGGAAACTACGTCAAATCCAAGACTTTTACCGTGGAGATGAACAACACCCCGGTGAAAGATGTCCTTGATTACATCGAACACAACAGCAAATACATTTTTTTCTACACAAGCGGGTCGATTGACACTCGACGCAAGGTAAACGTCAGAGTCACATCGCAGCCTGTGACCTCCATGCTCGACCAGGTGTTCAAAGGCACCAACGTCAAATATGATATCGACGGATATCAGATCGCGTTGAGAAAAAACGGTGATGCGGCCCTTTCACCCGCCGTATCACCAGCCTCTCCCGCGAAAAGACGCGTGACCGACAGGGTGGTTGACGCCTCCAACGACGAGCCCCTTATCGGCGCGCCGGTCACCTTTGACAAAAACACCCCGGGAGTGGCCACCGACATCGACGGTTTTTTCTCGATAGATATGCCCGAAGGGGGGGAGCTCTATGTGTCATACCTGGGATACCAGTCTGCCTCCGTCAAGCCTGGTGACAAATCTGACCTGACGGTGCGTCTCAAGCCCGACAACAACGTGCTTGACGAGGTGGTCGTGGTCGGTTATGGTACGACAACACGTAAAAACCTCACCACTTCGATTTCCACCGTCAAGACCGACAAAATATCGAAAGCCGCCAACAGCAGCGTGTCAAGCATGCTACTTGGCCGCGCGGCAGGTCTCCAGGCCACTGTCAGCAGCACTCAGCCCGGTGGCGACATCAATATCTCCATCCGCGGTGGCGGCAACCCCATATATGTTGTCGACGGAGTCATCATGCCAAACTCTTCGCTCGAAGCCGGAAGCGGCGAGACCGGTCTGCCCGACAATGTGAAACGTTCTGCGCTGGCCGGGCTTAACCCCGGAGACATAGAGTCGATAGAGGTTCTCAAGGATGCCTCGGCTGCCATCTACGGTATCGGCGCGGCCGACGGTGTCGTGCTGATCACCACAAAGAAAGGAGCCGAAGGTAAGCCCACCATCACATACGAAGGGAGCTACTCCATACAGAAACGATACAATTACGGTCTCAACCGCCTCAACAGCGTCGAGTACATGAACCTGGTCAACGTCTTCGACAAGGAAAAATACCTGCTCAACAACAACCAGTATCCCTACGGCAACCTCGCTTACGACGGCAAGTGGACACCCGTCTTCTCCCAGACCCAGATTGACAACGCCACTGACACCGACTGGCAGGACTATGTACTCAAGACAGGCCATATCAACAACCATTCGCTGACAATCAGCGGTGGCACCCAGAAACTGAAATATTATCTCGGCGTGAACTATTTCAACGAGGACGGTATCATACGCAATGCAGGCATGGAGCGCTACTCGCTGCGCACAAACATCACCGCGCAACTCTTCCCATTCCTGAAACTATCAACCATAGTCAACCTTAACAGGAACAGATACGAAAACGGTCTGGTCGGCGGCGATACCGGAAATCAGGGCAACTCGGCCTCCGGATCGCTCTACTCAGCCTTGCATTACCCCACATACCTCCCTGTGTATGACAAGAACGGCGAGTACACCATCTTCGGTCGTGTCCCCAACCCGGTGGCTACCCTCGATATAATCGACGAGTCGCGCCAGAGCAGCTACTATGCCAACTTCGCGATGGATATCGACATAATCAGGCAGATGCTGTCGGTGCGTCTGGTCTACGGCATCAATCACGAGACAGGGCGGCGCACATCCTACATCCCCAAAGATGTCTACTTCGGGCTCGTGAAAAAGTCGCGCGGCAGCCTCGGCTATGTCGAACGCCAGTACGAGACGATGGAAGGCATGGTGAATTTCAACCACAACTTCTGGCAGGCTCTTGATTTCAATGCGGTCGTGGGTATGGGACGCTATGTCGACAAGGGGAATGGCATGACCGTCTCCTATCAGAACGCCAACGACATGATCCAGGACTCCAATCTCGGCGCGGCCGACGGCCCTTTCGTCCCTTCGTCGTATAAATACGAAAACGAGAAACGTTCTCAGTTCGCACGCGCGTCTTTCATCCTCTTCGACAAGTATGTGCTTGCCGCGACAGTGCGCCGCGACGGTACCGACAAATTCTTCGACAACAAGAAATACTCCTGGTTCCCATCGGTGTCAGGCGCATGGAAAATATCCCAGGAGAAATTCCTCCGGAACCTCACATGGCTCAACCTGCTCAAACTGCGTGCCAGCTACGGCGTCACCGGCAGCGACAACCTCGGCACCTCCCTGTACGGTACTGTCGGCGTGTCGCGTGAAGACATAAAATTCTCCAACGGCAGCGTGACTTACGTGCCGTTCGTCCTGCTGGGGGGGAGCTACGACGACGTGACGTGGCAAAAGACCACAATGAAAAACGTCGGGCTCGACTTCGTGGTTCTCAACAATCGTCTGTCGGGTAACCTCGACATCTTCCGCAACGATGTGACAAATATGCTCGGCACCGCCTACACCTCCCTGCTCAATATGTATCCCACCCGTCCGGTCAACGGCGCCCACTACAAGCGCACCGGTGTCGAACTCTCGCTCAACTCCGAAAACATCCGTACCACAGACTTTACCTGGACTACCTCGCTGGCTCTTTCGCACTACCGCGCCGACTGGGTTGAACGTATGCCAAACTATGACTACAAGACCTACCAGCAGCGTAAAAACGAGCCGATGAGCGCTTATTACTACTATAACACCACCGGAATAATTAACGCAGACCGCAGCAATATGCCCGAATCCCAGCGCTCTCTTCCGGTCGATGCCCAGAAACCAGGTTTCCCGATCATTGACGACCGCAACGGCAACGGTGTCATCGACGAGGGCGACATCTACATGGATGACCTCCTCCCCAAGCTCTATTACGGTTTCGGCAACACCTTCTATTACAAGAACTGGGACCTCGACATCTATATGTACGGCCAGCTCGGCGTGGAGAAATACAACAACACCAAGGCCGCCAACTGCTCGGCCAACAACCTCGCCAGCGGCATCAGTGCCGCCAACCCCACTGATTACGCGTTCACCGTGTGGAACTCTCAGACCAACCCCGGCGGGACTACTCCCGGCGTTGCCACCAAGGATGTCACCATGCCCGGCAACGCAGGCATAAAGCTCTTCTACGAAAAAGCCGACTTCCTGCGTGTGCGTAACATTACGTTGGGCTACACCTTCGATGCCCGCGGATGGTCATTCCTCAAGGGTTACATGCAGAGCCTGCGCCTCTATGCAGACGTGCAGAACCCGTTCACTTTCACCGGTTTCACCGGCGACGACCCTGAAATCGTCATTGCGTCAAGTATGCTGTCAGGCTGCAACTATCCCCAGTTGAGGACATACTCGTTCGGCGCGAAGATTATCTTCTAAAAACGCTTATTACTGCCTACCTCTATATGAAAACCAGAATATTATTCTCGCTCACGGCGGCTATTATGCTTCTCACCTCATCATGTGAGGACAATTTCGACGCCAAGATATACGGAGAGCTTCTCCAGGGCAAATATCCTTCGACAGAAAACGAATATGTGTCCTACATGATGATTTGCTACCTCCCTTTCACCACCCCGTTCACTTATACCATAAACGAAGGCACGGGTATGCACGGGTGGTATATCGCCACCGGGGGCGACATCCGTTTCTTCGACTCGACATCCGACATCATGGCACCGGGATACACACGCTGCGGCGGAGAATGGCTCCAGCTTTCCAAAGCCAACTACGAGAACTGTATCCATTACTGGCGCGGCTGGGTGGTCGACGACAGCAACCCCAATCATTTCATGAAGACCGCCGAGATAACCCGCTTTACCGATATAGTGAACGTGCTGCAGAACGCTCCGGCCAACGTGCTGTCTGAAGAGACACGCGACGCTCTTCTGGGGGAGGCCCGTCTCTGCCGCGGCATGATGATGTATTATCTGATGCACGTGTTCGGCCCGGTGCCTGTGATTGTCGATCCAGACAAGGTGTTTGATGACGAGGCCCAGCGCAACACCACCCGCCCCACGCTCGACCAGATGTGCGGATACATCTACGACGACCTCCTGTTCGCCGCCAGACACGCTCCCGAAGTACAGACCGAGAAGGGGCGTTATACCCGCGATTACGCCCGTTTCTGCCTGATGCGCCATTGCCTCAACGAAGGCGGTCACATGCCCGGATATTATGATATGGGACTTGAGATGTTCGCCGAACTCCAGGGTAAATACCAGCTCTTCACCCAGGGCGACAACCCATGTGCCGACCTGTACAAGAACGCCAACAAGTTCAACAGCGAGATTATCATGGCCGTGAGCTGCGACCCTCTCGCCGACGGCTCCCCAAAACACGGCAATGCCAACATTCTCTCCATGTGTACCGTTCCCTGGGATGCCGCAGCCCTCGATCCCGACGACAACCCCACGGTGTTCTTCCCGCAGAACGGCGGCTGGCAGGCTTTCTACAATGTGGCCAAGAAATTCTATGATACTTTCGAGAACGGCGACCGCCGTCGCGACCTGATCGTCACCGAGTGGTGGAACAAGAGCGGCGAAAAAGTCACCGCCAACGACCTTGGCACACGCTGGGACGGGTTTATCTGCAATAAATTCCCCATCGAGACCTCCGGTTCTTTCCAGGGCACCGACATCCCGATCGCCCGTTGGGCTGATGCGTTGCTGATGTATGCCGAGCTGTCGGTCCGCAAGACCGGGAGCGCCCCCTCCGGGGAGGCGATTGATGCCGTCAACCAGGTACGCCGTCGTGCCGGTCTTCCCGGTCTTGACGCTTCCGCCACATCATCGGCCGACAGTTTCCTGACCGCGATTCTTGCCGAACGTGCCCATGAGCTTTATTACGAAGGCTGCCGCAAGATTGACCTTATCCGGTTCAACCGCTATGCCCGCGAGACATCAAAAGTGAAAGGGGAAGTACCCACACGCCAGTACGTGCCCCTGCCCAACTATGCTGTGGAGGCTGCCGCCGCCAACGGCTGCAAGCTCGACCAGTTCTATTCCCGCCCCGACTGGGAAGTTGACTACGGCCAGGCTCAAGGTATGTGAAATCCCTCAAAAATCAACACCACACCATGAAGAAATCGACATATATCAGAAATATATCTGTTTGCATCATTCTCGGATTCGCCACGCTGGCCTGCAACTCTGAGGATAGTCCGGCGCCTGTGCCCGGGAAACCGGTGGAGGCAACCGACGGCGGTTATCTTTTCGCCCACATGACAGATGACAGCTACGGCTCTCTGTTCTACAGCGTCTCCCGTGACGCCTACAACTGGGAGACCCTCAACGACGGGCGCACTGTGCTGCCCGCATATTGCGGCCACCCCGATATCTGCAAGGGGCGCGACGGCTACTACATGATCAGCGTCAAGAAAGGCTCAGGCATTCCATTGCTGTGGCATTCGACTGACCTGGTCAACTGGGAATATACCAAGCTGGCCAAATCGATATTCAACAAAATCAAAGATCTCTACGGATACGTCAACGAGGAGACCTATTACGGGGCTCCCAAGATGTATTACGATACCCCGGACGACCAGTACATCATTACCTGGCATGCCGGAAAGACCGGCGACGACTCCAATGCAGACGAGTGGGAGACAAAACGTACATTCTACATCCTGACCAAGGATTTCAAGAGTTTCACTGATCCCGCGCTCCTGTTCGACTTCACAGGCAGCGATGCTGACATGGCCACAATCGACGTTATCATCCGTCGTGCAGGCGACTCATATTACGCCATCTTTAAAGACGAACGCACCCAGGAGGCCGCTCCGGAGACCGGCAAGACCATCCGCATAGCCAAAGCTCAGGCGCTGACCGGCCCCTATGCCAATCCCGGTCCGCGTATCACCGACCTTGCCCGCTGGCACGAGGCACCCATCGTGGTTCCCAATGTCAACGGTGACGGATTCTTCCTCTTCACCGAGAACTACCCGCTGCAATACGATATGTTCGAGGCCAAATCGCTCGACGGCCCCTGGACCGAACGCTATTTCGCAGGCCCCAAGGCACGCCACGGTTGTATGGTGCGAGTCAACGAGACAGAATACCAGGCCATCCTCAACGCTTATAAACGCTAATACAGAGAAACTTCCATTATGAACAAAGCAATATCCTCTGCCATATTGGCTGCCGGCTTATGCCTGGCAAGCTCATGCTCCGACGACATCACCCGTCCCGGGCAATGGCCTGAATGGCCCGCTAGGACCGCCGTGAAAGTCGACGGACTCGAATTGACCGATACCTACTACACCACTTTCAACGGCACAAAGATTTCGCTCACCCAAGGCCAGACTGTCGACTTCGTAGGGCTCGAACAGCTTCAATACACCCTTCAGAACCATTTCTGGGATGTCACATCGCCAGGACAGGCTGTATTCAAGGGAGCCACTGGCGACTATGATGTCATCTATGACCATCTCAACAACCTGCTGTATGTCGAGCAGCCCGAGATGACATATCCTGACGCGCTCTATGTAATCGGTGAGCAGCTCGGCCATTCAGGCGCGACGGAGGCGATATCCACCTTCTGGTCGATTGACGCTCCCGATAATGTGCAAAGCTGCCGTCGGGTAGCGCCTGACAGATTCGAGATCAGCCTGTATCTTGCCCAGGGATTCAAGTTCAAATTCTTCCGTCACCATGGCTGGGGCTCTCATGAAGAAATCGAGATATGGGCCGAGGACCTCACCCTGAATCAGCCGGCCCTCGTCACCGGTAGCGGCGACTTCTGTGCCGGCCCGCTGTTCCAGGCAGGGGTGTATGACATAACCGTCGACCTGGCCGCTAAGACATTCGATATCGAGAGCCGGGTGCCGGTTCAGCAGGAAGACTATTATGTCAACGGTGTGCTGATGGAACCTGCCGGAGCATATCTCCATACCCGCCAGACCCTCACAAAGGGCCAGGAAGTGTTGTTCGCCAATTTCGGCGGTATCGCCGATATGGTTCAGCCCCAGTTTTTCGATGTTTTGTCTGATGTCGAGGGCCGCGCCCGGTTCGAAGGCCCTACCGGCGAATACGACATCTATTTCGACGCGTCGGGAATGCTCATTTATGCCGAGTGTCCGTCGATGAACGCTTACGACGGCACAGCGATGTGGGTTACCGGTTCTGGATTCGGCCATCCCAAGGCCGGACACGCGACCGTCGGGGCATGGAAACTTACCGAACCTGTCGGTTCATTCCAGATGGTCAAGGTTGCCGAAGGAGTGTACGAGACATCTATGTATCTCGCCCGCGATTTCGATGTGAAATTCTATCGCGCCCGCGACTGGGGGAGCGCCCGCTCCACACAGCTGTTCGAGCCAGTGCCGGCCAATCTTCTCGCCAAAGGTGTGGCCGGGACTCCCGATTACTGTATGTTCACCGGCGACCTGCTCCCCGGTCCTGACTTCACGGCCGGAACCTATACCCTCCGCGTGGATTTCAACAACAAGATAGTGTATCTGGCTGAAATGACCTCGAAGGACAAGATCCACCCTGTCGACTACAAGGTCAACGGAGTGTCGCTGACGGCCAGCCGCTATGCCGAGTTCATGGAGGCTACCGTGTACCTCACCCAGGGAGAACGCGTGAAATTCGAGAATTTCCAGTGTATCGACTATATGCTGCAGCCGGAGTTCTTCGTGCGCAACGCTGACGGCTCATATACGTTCAATGCCATGAGTGGCGAATACCGCGTGCTTTATGATGTCGACGGTACCGAACACATCTGGGTTGAGCGCACATCAGACGCCGGTCTGTGGATTACCGGACAGTATTTCGGCCACGGACGCACCGGTGGATGGGATGTCGGTTACCATGATGACTCGATATACATCTCCAAAGGCTGGAGCTGGGACAATCCCCGTCAATATCTCTGTTGTGCGGAAACCGCTCCCGGGATATTCGAGACCACGTTCCTCATCCACAGCAGCTGGGCACAGCTGACTCTGTACGGGAGCCGGGGCTGGGACAACCGGATAATGTCGAGTGAGGTCACGATTACCGATACGAGCTCTTTCGGGCGTTCATTCGCCTGGCAGGACGGTGTGGGCAATGAGGCCAACTTCGGATGCACTGTGGGCGACATCGGTCAGGAATATGGTACATACCGCCTTGTGATAGACACCACACGCAACCCCATCGTTGTCACGCCGGTGTTGCTCGACGGCCACGGCCATCATTGATAGAGATTGAATTTTGCGTTGTTGCGGAGCCTGGATGCGAATCTTTTTCCAATAGGTCATATATGATCGCGTCCGGCTCCGTTTCTTTGAGGCTGTTTATTAAGTTTAGAAGGTGTTGCAGACCCCGGTTCCCGCCTAAAATGTAGTGACATCGCTTTGCGATGTTTAACTGATAATAAATAATATCAAATAATTTTTGACGGTTATTTAACATGCCAAAGGTATGTCGATACAATTCGAGGGGTTCTGCAACACCCTCTGACATTTATTAATAAACATCCTCCTAATCAGAAACATGAATCATGAAAAAATATATCGGAGCTTTGCTCACGTCGGCATGTCTTGCCCTGATGTGTTCATGCGGCCAGAGCGGCAACGCTCCCGACAGCCGGATGGACTCCTTTGTCGACGAGCTGATGGGGCGCATGACTCTTGAGCAGAAACTCGGCCAGATGAATCTTGTCACCGGGGGCGACATGGTCACCGGCCACGTGATGACCAACGAACTCGAGCAGATGATACGCCGCCAGGAAATAGGAGGTGTCTTCAATGTCAAGGGTGCCGGTAAGATTCTCGAACTGCAGCGCATCGCCGTGGAAGAGACGGAACTTGGAATCCCCCTCCTTGTCGGAGCCGACATCATCCATGGCTACGAGACCATTTTCCCCATTCCGCTCGCCCTGTCATGCAGCTGGGATACGGTGGCAATCGAGAAGATGGCCCGGATCTCGGCGATAGAGGCCAGCGCCAGTGGCATCAACTGGACTTACAGCCCGATGGTGGACATCTGTCGTGACCCGCGCTGGGGCCGTATCGCCGAAGGGAACGGTGAAGACCCCTATCTGGGCTCGGTCCTTGGCCCGGCATACGTCCGTGGCTATCAGGGAAAAGACATGTCCGGGAAAGATGAGATAATGGCATGTGTGAAACATTTCGCGCTGTATGGCGCCGTGGAAGGGGGACGCGACTACAACACTGTCGACATGAGCCGTCAGCGCATGTTCAACGAGTATTTTCCCCCCTATGAGGCCGCCATCCGCTGCGGGGCGGCCAGTGTGATGAACTCATTCAACCTTGTCGACGGGATTCCGGCGGCAGCCAACAAGTGGCTCATGGTCGATGTACTGCGTGACCGGTGGGGATTTGACGGACTGCTCGTGACCGATTACGATGTGATTTCCGAGATGTCGCCCCACGGTTATGCCCCGCTGCCAGAGGCTTCGGTGCGAGCTCTTGAGGCAGGCACCGACATGGATATGGTCTCATCAGGCTATCTGACCACTCTGGGGCAGTCGCTGGCCGGCAACGCAGTCACGATGGCGATGATAGACAAGGCATGCCGCCGAGTGCTTGAGGCGAAATACCGTCTGGGACTGTTCGATGACCCTTACAAGTATTGTGACACAACATCCGTGGCCGGGAAAGTCTACACTCCCGAACACCAGAGCGCCGCCCGCGATATCGCCGCCGAGACTTTTGTCTTGCTTAAGAATGACAATCAGACCCTCCCGCTTGAGCCCAAAGGAAACATAGCGCTTGTCGGCCCGATGGCTGACGCCGCAAATAATATGTGTGGCATGTGGAGTATGACCTGCACCCCCTCGCGCCATCTGTCGCTGCTTGACGCCATGACCCGGGAACTCAGTGGGAAAGCGGAAGTCATCTACTCTAAAGGCTGCAACATCTACGCCGACGAGACCGTCGAGACCAATGCCAACGGCATACGGCCTGTCACACGCGGCGATGACGAGACATTGATGCGCCAGGCCCTGGCCGCCGCTGCCAGTGCAGATGTGGTCGTGGCCGCTATGGGGGAATCGGCCGAGATGAGCGGCGAATCAGCCTCACGGGCCGACATACAGTTGCCAGAGGTTCAGCAAAAACTGTTGCGCGGACTGGTGGCCACCGGGAAGCCGGTCGTGCTGCTGCTGTTCACGGGCCGTCCGCTTGTCCTGACCTGGGAAGACGCCAATGTCGACGCCATACTGAATGTGTGGTTCGGGGGCAGCGAGGCCGCCCGCGCCATCTGCGATGTGGTCTTCGGGAAAGTGTCACCCTCAGGCAAGCTCACCACTACATTCCCCCGACATGCCGGACAGATACCCCTGTATTATAACCATATGAACACCAGCCGCCCTGATACTGACCCGGGAGTATTCAACCGTTATCGCAGCAACTATATCGATGAGAGCAACGAGGAGTTGTATCCTTTCGGTTACGGACTCAGTTACGCATCCTTCAGATATGGTGACCTGAGGCTCGACAGGACCACACTCACTGCCGGCGGAGCCATTACGGCAACTGTCAATGTCACGAATACCGGCCGTTGCCGGGCCACCGAGATTGTGCAGCTTTATATCCGTGACATCTATGCGTCGCTTGCACGCCCGGTCAAGGAACTCAAAGGTTTCAGACGTGTCACCCTGGATCCGGGTGAGAGCCGCGACGTCACGTTCACAGTTACCCCCGACATGCTGCGTTTCTACAATTCTGAACTGGAATATGTCTGGGAACCCGGGGAATTCGACCTCATGGCGGGTCCCGATTCAAGAAATCTTATCACCCGCCGTTTTGAACTGAAATAATCCCACTCTGACACATTATGCACAAGATACTGGTGATACCGGTGTCGGCGGCCATCCTTCTTGCCACAGGGGCCTGCGCGACAACGGACAGACTGACAGAATCAGGGCTCGATCCCGAGAAATTCAATGCCGTGGCCGACGGGCGCCCGGTGGCGTTGTACACCCTCGTAAACAGGAATGGCTGCGAGGCCTGTGTTACCAACTACGGCGGCAGGGTCGTCTCGCTGATGGTCCCCGACCGCAGCGGCAAGCTTACAGATGTCGTGCTTGGTCACGACTCTCTGGAGGATTACCTGGAAATCGATGATAATTTCGGCGCGATTATCGGCCGTTACGGAAACCGTATCAATGGCGGCCGTTTCCGGATAGACAGTGTGGAGTACCGGTTGCCGCAAAACAACTTCGGCCACTGCCTGCATGGCGGCCCGAAAGGATTCCATCACTCGGTGTGGAATGTTGATGAGGTCAGCGATTCCTCGTTGCGCCTGTCGCTGCATTCTCCCGACGGCGAGGCCGGTTTCCCCGGCAATGTCGATGTGAAAGTCGTTTACACGCTCACCTGCGACAATGCCCTCGACATCTCATATCAGGCCGTCACGGACCGCCCCACCATTCTCAATCTGACCAACCATTCCTATTTCAGCCTGGGCGGAGATCCCTCGCGGGATATCCTCGACGAGATAGTCTGGTTTGATGCCGACGGTTTCACACCCATTGACTCCACATTCATGACCACGGGAGAGATAAACCCTGTCGACGGCACTCCGTTCGATTTCAGGATCCCCGGGCCGATAGGCCGGGATCTTGATTCCGGTGACGGGCAGCTCGCCAACGGCCGCGGATACGACCACAATATGGTGCTCCGTCGTGCCCGCGACGTGAGCCATCCTGCCGCAAGCCTCACTGACATGACCACAGGTATAAGAATGGAGGTGTTCACCGACGAACCGGGCATACAGTTCTATATCGGCAATTTTCTTGACGGCACAGTGAAAGGGAAACGGGGGATAGCTTATCCGCGCCGTTCGGCCGTGTGTATGGAGAGCCAGCATTTCCCCGACAGTCCGAACAATCCCCGATGGCCCTCGGTGGTGGTATCGCCGGGCGAGACCTATCACAGCCATTGCAGATACAGATTCAGCATAACAGCCTCTAAGTAACTGATTTAGATAAAACAACAGGTTGACATGAAATGAGCCGGGCGGTCGCCTGCCGAATGTCGACAGATAACAGAAAGATACGATGAACAGTAAAACACTTTTTGCCGCACTGTGGGCGGTCATCTCCATGTCGGTCGGTGCTTACGGTGTGGAATTGCCCGCCACTTGTTTTCTGATGCACTCGAGTGGCTCGCATCTGGTCAAAGGGAGTCAGGGGCACGCGGCACTGGAGAGCGCGAACGTCGCCAACCCGCAGATGCTCCGGATTTCCCCCTCTTCCGACGGGTATTACAATATCTTCGCTCCTGACGGGACAGTGTTGTCGCTCAGCGGCGATTATGATGCTTGCTTTC
The DNA here is from genome assembly GCA_938027385.1 of uncultured Porphyromonadaceae bacterium. Taxonomy (GTDB): domain Bacteria; phylum Bacteroidota; class Bacteroidia; order Bacteroidales; family Muribaculaceae; genus UBA7173. The sequence goes on from CALJBF010000342.1 coordinate 23,089, forward strand.
TCAGCGATGCCTCGTCATACAACGCCCAGTACGCTGTCGAGGCCGTGTCAGACTTCTATGTCACCCTGCGTTGCAGGGCAAACGACAAGTATGTCGGCGTAGACAACACTACCCCCGGTTCGTGGGCTTATTCCAACAAGGATGTGCCCGACTGCTGGTACCTGTCTTACGACCCGGCGCAAGCTCCCGCTCTCGACGAGTGTTCCTATGTCGTCGTGCCGGGCGCACGGAGGCATCAGTTCGAGGGGTGGGGTGTCTCGCTTTGCTGGTGGGCCAACATGTGCGGAAAATGGAGTGATGACAAAATCGACAAGATCATCGATTGGCTTGTCAGCCCTGCCGGCCTGAACTATAATATATTCCGCTATAATATCGGCGGAGGCGACGACCCCTCCCACGCCGGCTGTCGCGAACATCATATGCGCGACGGCAAGGGAGAGCGGGCCGAGATGGAGGGTTTCAAGGATTCTTCCTCAGGCCCCTATATATGGAGCCGTGACGAGGCTCAGCGCAAGATAATGCTGAAAATCAAGGAAAAACGCCCTGACGCCATATTCGAGGCATTCAGCAATTCCGCTCCGTATTACATGACCTACAGCGGATGCGTGGGGGGCAACCATGACCGTGGGTCTGACAATCTGCGTCCGGAATGTTACGGCGAGTTTGCCGACTACCTCATAGAGGTGTGCCGCCATTACAAGGAAGAATACGGAATAGAATTCCGCACGCTTGAGCCTTTCAACGAGCCGATGACCAATTACTGGTATGCCGGCGGCGAGCAGGAAGGCTGCCATTTCGGCATTGAGTCTCAGATAAACTTCCTGAAGGTTCTTGTCCCGAAACTGCGTCAGTCCGGACTCTCTACCACAGTGGCTGTCTCAGACGAAACCGATGTCAGCCAGTCTGTGCGTGATTTCATAGCCTGCCGCAATGCCGGAGTGCTTGATATGATAGGGCAGTGGAACACCCACAGCTACGCGGCCGACGATTTCTCACGGGCCAAACTCAGTGCCTTGTGTAATGAAGCGTCGATGCGTCTGTGGATGAGCGAGGTCGGCGCCGACGGTTCCGGGATACGCGGAAACCTTGATCTCGCCCGGCGCCTTGTCGATGACATCCGTTTCATGATGCCCTCCGCCTGGATTGACTGGCAATATATCGAGGAGAACAATGACCAGTGGGGGCTGGTGATGACCGATGACTACCACAATGGCGACGCGTGGCATACGAAACATTATTTTGTCCGGGCCCAGTTCAGCCGTTTCATAGAACCCGGCTCCACTGTCATCACCTCGCTCAATCCCAACACACTTGCGGCGTTGACCCCCGGCGGGGACCGTCTGGTGATTGTGGCGCTGAACACCTCTGCGGTCGGCATCACTCACAAGGTTGACCTCTCTGCGTTCGAGGAGGTGAAATCTTCGGTGTGTGCTTACATCACCGATCCGTCGCGCGACACAGCCTGGTTCGGTGATTACGAGCTGCGAGGCAACACACTGAAATTCACACTGCCACCGACATCGGTGGCGACATTGATAGTTCCGGTGACGACCAGGCAGCTCTCGGGTGAGATAAATCCTGAGGCCACATATCTGATTTGTCCGCGCACCGCTTCCGATGTGGTGGTCACGGCCGACTATGATGGTGTGCGTCTGAAACCTACAGACATGAGCCAGTCTCAGCAATGGAAAATAACCCGCAGCGGAGACCTGTATAAATTCACCAACCTTGACGGCTCGATTCTGACGGAAGCCGACGCGACCAATTATTACCTTGACAGAGAGAATTACGAGACGGGCCGACAGGTGTTCAGGATCAATCGCATAGACCCGGTCCACTGCTACATCTCCAATGCTGACGGATCGAGGGCGTTTGACCTTGAGGGAGAATCATCAGCGGCCGACACACGTCTGGGATTGTGGAGATATGACGACACTTCCGACGCGCCGGTCCATCGGCAGTGGTCGCTGATAGAGCTTCCGCCCCCCGACATATTATCGGGAGAGTATATCCCGGCCATCGCTGACAGGGGCGCGGCAAAGCCGTTGCGTGTGCATACGGAAACTCCCGGCATGATGAAGGTTGAATCACTCTGTGGTCCCGGTGCCCCCCTGCTGATTCACAATGTGCGGGGTGTCTGTGTATACTCCGACACCGCTCCCGGCGAGGTGGTCGTCCTTAACATGCCTGCAGGCTATTATGTGGTGACTCTTGGGACCTGCTCGGTCCCGGCCGTGGTGAAATGATTTGTCACAGGTTATGATTCTGAACAGTTACTTGCCAATGAAAACGATACTCACAGCGTTGCTGGTTCTGTCAACAGGCGTGACAGGGCTGGCGCTCGACATTGACGACATAAATGTGCGCGACCCTTTCATCTTCGCCAACGAGGCTGATTCGACCTATTATCTCTACAGGTCAAAAAGCCCGGCATGGGATATCGCGGCTGAAAGGGGAGGGGTGCAGGTGTTGACCAGCCGTGACCTGAAGTCATGGTCTGATCCTGTCCAGGTTCTTGAAATCCCGGCTGACAACTGGGCCACAGGCACTGTCTGGGCCCCTGAGATGCATGAAATCGATGGCCGGTTCTATATCTTCGCCACTGTCAATGACCCTACGACCTGGAAAGCGGCGCAAAACGGCAGGAAATTCGAGCAGCGCGGCACACAGATTTTTGTGGCCGGCTCCCCGACGGGCCCTTTTGTGCCGCTCGGTGACAAGCTGCCGGCCACACCTGTGGGACAGATGTGTCTCGACGGCACCTTCTATCGGGAAGACGGGCGCAATTATATGGTATACTGCCATGAATGGGTCGAGATGTCAGACGGCACGGTAGAGATGGTCGAGCTTGATTCAGATATGAGGGCCGTTTCGTTTCCTGTGAGACTGTTCTGCGGCTCGGCTCCCGCATGGGCGTCGGGATGGATGGCCGGAAACGAGATGTGTTATGTGACCGATGGCGTATTCCTGTATAAATCGCCTCAGTCAGGCAACCTCTATATGATATGGTCGGGAATGAGTCCTGAGGGTTATGCTCTCGGGGTCGCCCGTTCGAAAACCGGGCGCATCGCCGGCCCGTGGATTCAGGATCCCGAGCCTGTGTTTGCCCGTGACGGAGGTCACGGTATGATTTTCACGGATTTCGGAGGCGCCTTGAGACTTGCGCTGCATCAACCCAATAATCCCGAGGGTGCGGAGCGTATGCGCTTGTTCGAGATAGAGGAGAAAGACAAC
>CALJBF010000343.1 GCA_938027385.1 uncultured Porphyromonadaceae bacterium
GGTGCGCACGTTCAGCTTGACGAAGGTGAAGTCGTAGACACCGTGTTCTACGGTCCATTTGCCCGGGTAGTTCACGAAGGCGCGGTCCGAGGCCGGGATGGTGAATGTCACCTTTCGGCTTTCGCCCGGCTTGAGGCTGACTTTCTCGAAACCGCGCACCCTCAGCACGTCGGGGGTGATGGAGGCCACGAGGTCGCTGCTGTAGAGTATCACCGGTTCCATGCCCTCGACAGCGCCGGTGTTCTTCACGGTCACGCTGACGGTGAGGTTGTCGGCGGGGGTGAAAGCGGTCTTGTCAACGGTGAGGTCACTGTATTCGAAGGTGGTGTAGCTCATGCCGTAGCCGAAGGGCCACTGCACGTCGATGTCGGCGGCATAGTTATAGGCGCCGCTCATGGTCTCTACGGTCTCGCAGGGTTTGTGGTCGTAGGTAGCCAGGGCGTTGATCCATTTGGGGTAGGTGTAGGGGAGCTTGGCGCTGAAGTTGCGGTCGCCGGAGATGAGCTGTGCCAGGGCGTCGCCGCCGTAGTTGCCCGGAAGCAGTACATCAATCACGCCCGATGCCAGCGGCTCGATCTCGCGGATGACGCGCGGACGGCCCTCGTTGAGTACCAGCACGATGGGCTTGCCGGTTTTGGCAAGTTCCTTCACAAGCTGTGTCTGGTTGGCCGAGAGGTGCAGGTCGTTGGTGTTGCCCGGGGTCTCGCAGTACGAGTTCTCGCCGATACAGGCCACGATCACGTCGGCGTCAGCGGCGGCTTTGACGGCGGCCTCGATGCGCACGTTCCGCTCGGCCTCCCATTTGCCGTAGTCGGGCACATAGTCCATGCCCTGCTCAAGAATCACGTTCTGTTTGCCGTAGCGGTTGCAGAGGGCCTCGTAGATAGTGTTGTACCGGTCGTGGAAACGGCCTTCGTCGGTGCCCTGCCACGTGTATGACCATCCGCCGTTGAGCGAGCGCATCGAGTTGGCGTTGGGGCCGGTGACGAGGATGCGTTTCCCTTCGGCGATGGGGAGCACGGCGTTTTCGTTCTTGAGCAGTATTTCGCTCTGTACGGCCAGTTCAAGAGCTTTGTCGGCATATTCGCGGCTGCCGAACAGCGGGTAATCCTTCGGGTTGGTGGCCGGAGTCTTGAACAGTCCCAGACGCAGTTTCAGGCGTATGATGCGGCGGGCGGCGTCGTCGATGCGTTCCTGCGACACCTTGCCTTCGTTTACAAGCTCTTTGAGCAGGGGGCAGAACTCTGTGTCATAGGGGGTCATCGACATGTCTATGCCGGCGTTGATGGCAAGCATGATGGCTTCCTTATAGTCGGCGGCGATCTTGTCGCGTTTCCAGAGGTTGTGGATGTCGGCCCAGTCGGTCACGATCATACCGTCCCAGTTCAGGTCCTCCTTAAGCCATACGGTGAGCATCTCGTGGTTGGCGTGGAAGGGGAGGCCGTTGTTGATGCCCGAGTTCACCATCACCGACAGGGCGCCGGCGCGGATGGCCATCTTGAAGGGCTGGAAATATTTCTCGCGCAGGTCGACGGGGTTGATCGACGAAGGGGTGCGGTCTTTGCCGGTCACGGGGTTTCCGTAGGCCATGTAGTGTTTGAGGCACGAGGCCACACCCTTAAGGCCGATGTGGTTGGGGTCATCACCCTGGTAGCCTTTCACCATGGCCACGGCCATCTCGGCGTTGATGTAGGGGTCTTCGCCGAAACTCTCCCAGATACGGCTCCACACGGGGTTGCGGCCGAGATCCATCACCGGGTTGTAGACCCAGGGAATCGAGGCGGCGCGTGACTCGTAGGCGCACACTGCGGCGCCCTCGCGCACCAGGTCGCGGTTGAACGACGCAGCCATGTTTATCTCCTGCGGGAACAGAGTACCACCGGTGGTGTAGGTTGTGCCGTGGTTCTGGTCTACGCCGTAGATGTCGGGGATGCCGATGTATTTCATCGAGGCGTCCTGGATGCCGCTGATCAGGCGGTACCAGGTGTCGCGGTCCTGGGCATGTCCCTGGGCGGTGTTGAGTACAGAGCCGACACGGTACTGGCTGAATGCTGTCTCTACTTTCTGCGGGTCGAGCACGGGCGAGCCGTTCTCGTCTTTTGTGATGGTGCCGATCTCGATTTCGCACATCTGCCCGATTTTGTCATCGAGCGACATGCCTGATACGATGCGTTCCACCTCGGCCTCTATGGCCGGATCGGGGGCGATTGCCGGTGTCACTGTGGCCGCGGAGCAGATTCCGGCGGCCGACAATGCGGCTGTAAATGCCAATGAAAGCTTTTTCATAACGGGATATTTAAGGATTAGATTATTGTTGTCAGTATTTTTAGACAGCCTCTTATGTTACCGGGTGAACGGGTCGCCTTTGGGCGAACGGCTTACCACCCAGCGCAGCGCGTTGACAAACAGTAGGTTCTGCGTGGCGTCGGTAAACTCAAGGTCGCCGTGACCCATGTTGAGGTATATCATGCGGTAGCGGGTGTTGGTCCACACGACGGGAAAGTCGCCGAATTTCACCACATCCTTGATGCCGATGGGATAGTTGCGGGGAGAGAGGGTCAGCAGGACTTCTACCTCGGGGTTGGCGCGCGGACTCGGATTCCACTGGTACCACTCGCTTGCCGGTGCCACGAACGTGGCGGGGAGGTTGCGGGTCACCGGGTGGAACTCGGTGTCGAGATCAAGCAGGGCCGGCTGCGGGGGCCAGTTGTTGCAATAGAACACCCCGGCGCCGAGGAAACTGTTGAACCATGGCCAGCCGGTGCGCGCGTCGTTGTAGGCCGCGGCATGGAACCCTATCCAGCCGCCACCATGCTCCATGTATCGCTCGAAAGCCTCGCGCTCGGTGGCGTCACCGGGCATGGCGTTTATGTCGATAATCACATCGAAATCATCGAGGCGGTCTTTGTATCCGGCGAGCGAGGTTGTGACGGTGTAGGTGTAGCCCTCGCCGTATGACAGGCGGTGGAAGAAGTCCACGGCCTGCTCGGCGAACTGCACATGGGCCTCTTCTGCCGTGTCGCTGTAATATATCAGCGCGTTGAACCGTGGCGCCTTGGCATAATTGGCAGGGTAGGTATCCTCCGGCACTGTATCGGCCGGGGAACCGTACGCCGGGAAATCCGCCGTCATGCTTACGAGCATGGCGATGATAAATATATGTGTCAGTAAATGTTTGTTCATTGTTTCCTGAAATTGAAGATACCGCGCTTGCGCATCAGCGCTTCAAGATAATAGTAGTCGGCATAGACCAGAGGCACGTTTATTTCACTTCCGGCGGGGAGATGGCCGGTGGAATGGTCGAGGATGAAACCCTCTTTTTCGTCAGGCGTGAGGGTGTAGCCTTCGGTGAGGCTGGCCAGCATGGTGTCGGCGGCCTGGCGGTAACGCGCGGCGTCATCGTCGCCCACATACAGCGCCAGTTCGTATAGGCCCGAGGCGATGAGGGCGGCTGCAGAGGCATCGCGCGGCACGTCGGGGTTGTCGGGTATCTCGGTGCCGGGTGCTTTCATGTCCCAGTATGGGATATGGTCGGAGGGCATGTTCGGCAGGGCCAGGAACCAGTCGGCAATCTCCTTGGCATGGTCAAGATACCGGCGGTCGCCCGTATAGCGGTAACACATCGTGTAGCCGTATATGCCCCAGCCCTGTCCGCGGCTCCAGAAGGAGTCGTCGGCATATCCCTGTGCGGTGACTTTCATGCGCGGCTCGCCGGTGACGGGGTCATAGTCGACAACATGGTACGATGACTTGTCGGGGCGGAAATGGTTGCGCAGCGTTACGTCGGCATGGCTCACTGCGATGTCGCGGTAGCGGCGATCGCCGGTGGCCTCGGCAGTCTTGAAAAGCATCTCGAGGTTCATCATGTTGTCGATGATGACCGGATATTTCCATACCTCGGCATTGTGGTCCCATGAGCGTATGGCGCCCACAGCCGGATTGAAACGGGTGACGAGCGTGGCGGCAGCCTCGTTTACCACGTCGCGGTAGCTCTGCTCGCCGGTAAGCTCCCACGCCTTGCCGAAACTGTCGTCAATCATGAAACCGAGGTCATGTGTGCCGCGGTGTTT
>CALJBF010000344.1 GCA_938027385.1 uncultured Porphyromonadaceae bacterium
GGCGGCGGAGATTCCGACTGAGGATTTTTGCGTAAATTTGCAGACATTTTGCAGCAGATCGCCCTGCAACAACTGTAAAAACACACTAAAATCACCTGCCACACCTTTTCCAATTCCAACAACAATTTACTTTATCATTTTCATAACCTATACTTACATCTTTCATAACCACATTTCTATGAACGTACTTGAAACCTGTTTCAGGCGGATATGCGGACTTGTAGGTTTCCTGGGCATGCTTATTCCAGCCATCGCCAACGCCACCGAACCTGTCACGCACCCCGCCACCGACCAGATATCGGTCTCACAGAGTTATTACAGTGCCATAAGATTCAACTGGACCGATGCCGCGGGCGTCACACACGAGAAAGCGGCAATACCGTGTCGAACCCCGTTACGGTCTCGATACCCGTGCATGAGATCGTGGCCGGCTACATACCCTACTCTGTCGAGGAGATTACCGCCGACAACGGTTCAAGCGACGAGTCCCTGAATTCCCCCACAGGCGAGGCTTATGCCGGCAAGCTCCCGATACGCCTCAACAGCACAGCCCGGATCGACGGCCTCTTCGCCCTGGTGGTGTATTACGGGAACGGCAACAGCTACGGCAACGTGTTCTCGCGTCTGACAGCGCTCCCGTCTCCCCGCATCGACATCTCCACGATTGAATTCGAGGGTGCTCTCGACGACACCACCGAGGGCTACGTGGTCAACGACGACTCGGCCCACCTTGAACTCGACAGCATCGACCACATAGCCACCGGCATCGAGAATGTCGGGGCCGAGACCGACGCCGAGTATTACGATCTCCAGGGACGCGTTGTCGCCAACCCGGGCCCGGGTGTCTACATCCGCCGCACCGGCGCCACCGTACAGAAGATCATCATCCGCTGACACGGGGCTACCGACCCTGAAATCCCCATGACCGGGGCCGTGTCATGAATCCGATACGGCTCCGGTTTCTGTATAAAAATCACAAAAAGTTTTGCCGTGATGGAAATAACACATATCTTGCGGTGACAATAGCCCCGCCTACCTGACCATGAACAAAGACAAGATAAAGACTCTGGCGGCACGGATAAGCCGCAACCTGCTGGCACGCATCGTGCTGGCGATGGCGCTCGGCATCGGCGCCGCATACGTGCTGCCGCTATGGGCCACCCGCGTATTCGAGACTTTCAACGCCATTTTCAGCCAGTTCCTCGGATTCATCATACCACTGATAATCTTCGGGTTCGTGGCACCGGCAATAGCCGATGTGGGCAAGAACGCCGGGCGCATGCTCGTGGCCACGGCACTCATAGCCTACGGCGCTACGGTAATGGCGGGGCTCTTCTCGTTCGCCGTGAGCGACGCCCTGTTTCCGCGACTGATAACCGCCACCGACGGTGCGGCACTGGCCGACGACCCGGCACTGGCACCCCTGACACCATATTTCACCATCGAGATGCCCGCGCTGATGAGCGTCATGGGCGCGCTGGTGATTTCGTTCATCCTGGGCATAGGGTGCTCGCGCATGCCCGGCAGTCCGCTCAAACGTGTGCTCGACGATTTCGGATCCATCATCGCCCGCGTGATCAACAGCACGGTCATCCCCCTGCTGCCGGTCTACATCTTCGGCATATTCCTCAACATGACATACGCCGGCAAAGTGGCCACGATACTGGTGACGTTCAGCCAGATCATACTTGTGATATTCGCCGTGCATGTGCTGCTCCTGCTGCTGCAGTTCACGGTGGCCTCGTTCTTCTCTACCGGCACGCGCAACCCGCTGAAGATGCTGGCCACCATGCTGCCGGCATACTTCACGGCACTGGGCACGCAGTCGTCGGCCGCCACCATCCCGGTGACCCTGCGGCAGACAAAGACCCTGGGCGTGCGCGACAGCGTGGCCGGATTCACCGTGCCGCTCTGCGCCACCATACACATGAGCGGCTCAACGCTCAAGATCGTGGCGTGCGCCGTGGCGCTGATGATACTCAACGGGCTGCCGTTCGACTTCCCGATGTTCCTGGGATTCATCTGCATGCTCGGCATCACCATAATAGCGGCGCCGGGCATTCCCGGGGGCGCCATCATGGCCTCGCTGGGACTGCTGACCTCGATGCTCGGGTTCACCGATGCCGACTGTGCCCTGATGATAGCCCTCTACATCGCCATGGACAGTTTCGGCACAGCCTGCAACGTCACCGGCGACGGCGCCCTGTCGGTAATCATCAACCGCATTTTCCGGGAATAGGGTTCCCGGAAAACATATCCAGACTGCTGGTTGCCCTTACGAGTGCAAAGTAAATGTGTTATAATGTGCCGGTATTCATTGTAGGGTCGCTACACAATGCTATTAACTTAAGGCGCAGTGGCGTCTGGAGGACGCCGATTTACATATATTTTCAACATATCTCTGTCAGTGACTGCTGTTTCTGAGATAATCATGTGTAAATCGGCGTCCTCCAGACGCCCTTATTCTATCGGGATTCAAAACCGGGCACACCTCCGCCCTGCGGGCTGCGGCGTACCCGGTTA
>CALJBF010000345.1 GCA_938027385.1 uncultured Porphyromonadaceae bacterium
AACAATGCCGCTAATAAGATTTTCTTCATTGATATGATATTGTGTGGTTGTTGATTTGTCAGTTCACGCGCACCTTGGCGACAACACCGCCCGAGATACGCACTACATATATGCCTGCCGGGAGGGACACGCTTTCAGAGGTCGAAATCCCGCTTACCGAGGCGGCCACACGGCCGTCAGGCGTTACGATTTCGGCTGCCGAGCCCTCCATACCTTCGATGAGGACCGCGCCCGTCACACCCTTGACCGAACCGAGACGGGCCACACCGTCAAGAGCGCCGGACCAGATTACGAACGTGTTCGACATCGGATGCTCAAGCTCGACGCCGCCGTTATCGGCCACGACAGCGACATTGAACCGGTCGCCACCGGCATATTCCAGCAGCTGGTATGATGTATTAGGCCATACCGACTCGATTTTCTCTCCGTTTCGGTATATGTTGTAGCCCTTTATCGGCGCCTCACCCAGCAGATGATACGAAATGTCATCGAGCGCCACGCCGAATATGTCCTTGCTGCGGTAGTGGAACGCGAAATAGCGCGCGTCGGCAGGCAGGGTTGCCTCAAGCGGATTCCAGCCGCGCATATTCTGCGAGAAGGTCTGCACCAGGGTGAAATCGCCAGGCTCGCGTCCTGTCGACGAATACATCAGGTCGATCTGCTCGGTGCCGTACAGGGGGTTGAGGATATTGAAACGGAACGATACCTTCGAGCCGGCCATTACCTCGGGCGAGATCAGCCAGTCGTCGGCGGCCGAGCCGTCGTCGGGGCAGACTGCCAGCAGATACTGGTGGCCGCTGAACGCATGCAGGTCGATGTCAACGTCGGCAAAGGGGAAACGCGCCACCTGGAACGCTTTCGGCGTCAGGTAGCCGGGATATTCCACCTCTTCGCCGATAGCGTAAGGTTTCTTGCCGTCGCCGTCAAAATTGCGCCATGCGCCAAGCTCTTCGGCAAAATCGAACGGCACATAATCCTCGAAATTATCCGTGCCGGCGTGCGCGATGGCGGGATCAGACCACATTAGCCACATGTCCCCGCAGGTGCACAGACCGCCTTCGAGATCCGTAACAACCGGACGGCCCCCTGTGCCCACAAGCACATCGGCGTAATCCGAGTCATCCTCGGGCAGTTCGTCGGGAGCGCGGTCGAGGGCGAAGGTGATCCGTGCGTCACCGAGCATTTCGGCCACAGGCGCAAACGTGAACTCGCAGTCAACCGTAGCACCGGGTTCGATAGTGCCTGTTCCGGCAACCCCGGTGGCAAGCACCGCGCTCTCGTCGCCGTAGGCCACAGTGAGGTTATAAGCAGGTGCGGCAACTGCGCCGAGCGACCCGTTGGTCACCGAGGCCTTGAGCGTGTAGGTGTTGCCGAGATCCATCTTCGCGGGAGCCGACAGACGTGTCGAAAGCTGGTCTGCGTAGGTCGAGCATACCTTGTAGCCCCCTAACACGAACGCCTGGGGCATGGCATCGAAATCGACCTCTACGCTGAGGTTCACCCAGCTCTTTCCGACAAGCGATGCGGGGAGGTCGAAGGTGTACTCCTTCCACCCTTCCTCACCTTTTCCGGGAATCACCCCGACGGTGACGTCATTCACGCCGAACGATGTGGCGTAGACAGTGGCCGCGGCTGCCTTGGGCGAATCATAGACGCGCAGGGTCACTTTCGGGCTATGGGCGGCAGCGGTAGTGAATTTAGGCAGCGCCACACGTCCGTGCGGAGCTGCGGGTTCGGTCGACTCGATGCACATGAGTGCGCTCGGGGCATCATCGCCGAGCGAGGGGTAGATGAGCGATGTCTTGTCGAGGAACCAGTTCTCGGAATAACCCTCGTCGGGATACTCCTTGACCACCGGATTGTAGGTGTAGACACCTCGGCTGAAATCCTCGGTCATCGGCAGCGAATAGGGGGTGCCGGTGACACCGAAACCTACGCCCATCTGCGACTCGCCCTTGGCATTGACAGCCTGCACACCCACTATGGTGACATTCTGCAGCAGTTCGGCCGTGAACGTATAGCTGTTCTGACCGGCGGGGAGTTCCTCGACTTTCGTCCAGTAGAACCCGTATTCGTCGACGGGAGTGCAGATCACATGCCTGAGGGCCGAGGTGTCGATGGCGCCACCCTGCTCGCCGCGGTCGGCGTCGGTCCAGGTGAGCACCAGCTCCATATTGTCTTCAGAGACGGCGGCAGTCACCACAGGGGCCGACGGACGGTCAAGCCCGCAGTAAACCGGTGCCTCGGCAGGCTCGCCGGCACCGTACTGATCAGACGAAACCACTATGGTGAGCGTGCTGTGGCCGTCGGGAGCGGCTATCGAGACAGACACCTGCTGCCCGGGGCGTCCCGTCACAGTGGCCGTGGCGCCGGTGGCAGAGGTCACGGTGGCGGTCAGCATCGCTGATGCGTCGAGAGCCGTGCCGTTTATGGCATTGAGCGGAAGTGTCAGCGTGACATTGGCGGTGAGGGCGCCCGAGGGGTCGCCTGCGGCGTCGATGTCAGTGCAGGCGGCGGGTGCCAGCACCGACTTGCCGGCATCGGCAACCGACACATTCATCACCGAGAGGGTGTGTGCTGTTCCGGCCGAGCGGCGGTGCAGTCCCACATGGTACTTGCCGGGGGCAGGAGCGATCCATTCGCCGCCGAGGCTCTCGTAGAGGTATTTCTTATAACCGTCTATCGCGGCCACGACCGTCATGGCGTCGGGTGTCTCGGCAGTGCCTATGCAGATGTCGAAATCCTCGGGATACTGCTCAAGATATGCGCGGGCCTCGGCAGACACGCGGTAGATGCGGGTAATGTCGTCGACCTGCACTGCAGGGAAGAAGATCCAGTCGTCTGAGGTCTCGTCGGCCGCGGTACGGCACACAGCGGCACCGGTTCCGTTGGCAGCGCCGGCGTTATAGTCCCATGTATGGCCGTCGGCGTTGGCGTCGAGCACCGTCAGGGTCTCGAACTCGCCCGCAGTGGGGTGCATGGTGAACGGGAGCGGGTAGGCATACCCCTCGGGGTTGCGTGCCAGCACCTCGGTGAGCACCTGGGCGCCGGTGAGGCGTGTGCCGCCGTTGTCGACAAACGCCGCCACGCCAATCGAATGGCGCCCGAGCGCAAGCGTCAGAGGCACAGTAACATCGGCACCCGGAGCCGCCATATCCGACACGGCATAATCCTCGCCGTCGACCGTGACGGCTGCGCCGACCTGCCCCGCGAGAGCCACGCCGTCGACGGTAACCGACGGCAGGGTCACGGCGAGCGTGCCCTCAAGGCCATTCATCACCAGGCTTTTTACTACAGGAGCGGCAGGCGTCATGTCGGCCGAACGGCTAATGACGATATTCTTCACCATCAGGGCATACTGGTCTTTCGGACTGGTGGCATGAAACGCCACCCGCCATCTGCCACCCTCGTCAAGGGTGAAACGGCCGATACGGGTCTCCCAGTTGGTCGAGATAACGGGTGCCGGAGCCAGCACCACCGTCATGTCGGCGGGATCAGCCGTGCGTGCAACCGCAACCTCGAAAGTCTCATGGAAATTACCTGCCCCGGCAACATCCATGCTTATCTCGAAAGTACCGCCGTCAGCGCCGAAGTCAACTTCGGGGAGGATGAGCCAGTCGTCGCCGGCGTTATTGGAGTTGTAATTGTATCGGAAAGATGACCCGTATAACTCCCATGTGGAATTGTCATTGTTGGCGTCGATTACCAGGCAAGCGTCAAAATCATCTTCCACAGGCTCAAATAGTGCGGGCAACTGCTGGGTGACCTGTGGCGATGTGGCGCGCACCGACTCACTGACGGCTGTCGACCAGCTTGTCTCGCCACCGTTGGTCAGGAATGCCGCGTAGCTGACGGTATGAATCCCCTTGACAAGCGTCAGGGCTATCTCTTTCGGTGCGCCGGGCGTGCAGTCGGGATGCGACTGCACCTCCACACCGTCGACACACACCTGCAGGCCCACCGTCCCTTCGATGGCATCACCCTGCACCGTATGGTCGGGCAGCGTCACGGTGGCCGTGTAATCGAGATGGCTTATGGTGCTGGCGGTTATGGCCGGTTCGAGCGGCAGGGGCGTGCGCAGGCTGATGACTGTGATGTCCTTTATCTGAATGCCGTATTTGTCTCTCTCGGACACGGCATGAAAACCGAGGTATCCGGTGCCGGTGACACCGGCAGCGGAAATATCTGCCGTGTACGTCTGGAACGAACCTCCGAGGCGCTGTATGTCAATCTGCGGCGCCGACATACCCGCCGGGGTAGCCGATGCGCCGAAACACACCTGCAGACGTTCCTCATAACCCCCCTTGGGTTTCATGCTGAACGTCACCCTGAGCATGCGGTCGGCCTCCTCAAGCCTCAGAGGGATGAAGAACCAGTCGTCGGCCTTGTTGTTCGAGTTATACGCGTACTGCATCTGCCCGTCGGTGCAGAGCCATTTCGTCTCGTCGCAGTTGGCGTCGGTGATCACGAACCGTGCGGCCTCAGAGGCCGTGGGCGCAAGTTCAGCCGGAAGAGTGAAGGCATCGGCTGCAGATTTCCGGATACTGCGGGCAATCTTCATCGGGTCAGACACTTGCGATGTGACGACGCGGGTCTTCTCAGGCGTCACCGGCGCACGCCCCGACGACGGGAATCCGGCCCATGCGGCAGCCCCGAGCGAGACGGCCACGGCCATGGTCAACCATTTTTTCATGCGGAATATATTAATTGTTAGATATTAATTTATGTGATGATACAGCTTGTAAGGCGCGTGTGATGATACGGCTTATGCACCTGGAGACGGGCGCCTCCGGTCAAAGGTAGGCATTTATTTCTGATTTTTCGCAACATTACGCGATTTTTGCACTATATTTGTCGAAAATATTACTGACTCATCACAACCGTAATACATATTATGAAGAAACTTGCAGTCGCATTGGCCGCCGTGGTTTCGGCCATCACCGCACAGGGCGCCGGCATCGTCACAACAGGCGCATCGCATCTGTCTGACAATACAGACACTGCCGAAAAGACCGATTCCACCGGTTTCACGTTCACCGACATAAAGGTGCTGCCGCACACCTCGGTAAAAGACCAGAACAAATCGGGAACATGCTGGTGTTTCGCCAGCACATCGTTCATCGAGGACGAGATTCTGCGCCAGGGGGGCGACTCGCTCGACCTGAGCGAGATGTTTACCGTGCGCCAGTGCTATCTCGACAAGGCCGACCGCTACATACGCCTCTACGGGCAGACCAACTTCGCCGCCGGAGGCTCGGCCCTCGACGTGCCGTATGTATGGCAGACCGTGGGCGCCGTGCCCGAAGAGGTATATTCGGGCCTGCAGTACGGCGAGGAGAAACATGTGCACGGCGAGCTTGATGCCGTGCTCAAGGCATATCTCGACGCCGTCAAGGCCAACCCCAACAAAAAGATTTCCACAGCCTGGCGCCGCGGCTATGAGGCCATTCTCGACGCCTATCTGGGCAAGGTTCCCGAAACATTCACATACAACGGCAAGACCTACACCCCGCGCAGTTTCGCCGAATCACTCCCGGTGAAAATGGACGACTATATGTCGGTGACATCGTTCACACACCACCCGTTCTACTCGGAGTTCGCCATCGAGGTGCCCGACAACTGGCTCTGGGCCAAGTCGAAGAACGTACCCATGGATGAGATGAAGGCCATCGTTGACAACGCCATCGATAAGGGCTACCCCGTGGTATGGTCGGCCGATGTGAGCGAAGGGGGTTTCAAATGGAAAGAGGGCTATGCCATAATGCCTAAGGAGCGCACCGCCGCCGACATGAGGGCACCGAGCTCTCGCGCTGGGTGCACCTCAGCGACAAGGAACGCCAGGAGGCACAGTTCGACATCAAAGGCCCGGTAGAGGAGATGACTATCACCCAGGAACTGCGCCAGCAGATGTTTGACAACCAGGAAACCACCGACGACCACGGCATGGAAATCATCGGCACCGCCAAAGACCAGGAGGGGAACCGATACTATAAGGTGCGCAACTCATGGGACACCAACCAGATCTACGACGGTTTCTTCTACGTCTCAGAGCCTTATTTCCTGGCCAAGACCATCTGCGTGCTCGTGCACAAGGATGCCATCCCCGCCGCCATCGCCAAGAAAATGAACTGAAAACGCTCTGAGCGCCGAAAACGCACTCAGCGCCCCCTAAAATGCACTGAGGAGGGAAAAAACACCCAGCGCCCTGCCTCATGATTGTGGCACGAGCGAAGCGAGTGCCCCCCACACTCCATCCCCATTCCCCCATGAAATTCAGAGACACACCCATATCCCACCTGCTGGTTGCGGTGGCGCTTGGCGCCGCCGCAACCGGGTGTGTCACTGACAGCGGCCACCCCACCACGACCGGCGCGATCGCCGACTTCCAGCAATACCTGATAACCACCGATTCGGCGTGGCTCTCCGGCACCGGCACTTTCATGGCCGATTCAACCCTCCGTTTCACCCCCGAGGGGAAAGCCCCCGTGACCATAACACCCGGCACACTGCTTGAGGGCCGGTTCGGCTACAGCAGTTCACAGCCGCTGGTCGACATGCTCTACCGCATCGAGGCCGCTGCCCCACTCCCCGAGGCTGTCACGCTCTACACCATGCTCGACGCCTGGGGATGCCCCCTGCCGGCTGACTCGCTCGGCGCCCTGCTGCTGAGCCGCGTGGCCAACGGCTACCTCGCCCCCGCCGAGAACAAGCGCTACAGCTGGCCCGTGGTGAACGACGAACCCGAATGGAGCCTCGGCGCCATGGAGGTAGCCATGGCCGACGGCAATGCCTCGGTCTACCGCCGTCTGCGACAGCCTGCCGCCAACATGGCCGCCACCGCATCGGCCGTGATGTGGAACAGCCGCAACGCCCTCTATGAGAGCGTGCCCGCCTATCTGGGCGCCGAAGATGCCGGAATGCCGGCGTGGATGACACCCACCGACCTGTTCCAGACACTCACCCTGGCCCACAACGCCGCCTGGTACGGCACTGCGCGCGCCGCCGAGGCGCTCGACGCGCACCATGGCGTCACATCGGCCTCTCTGCTGCCGGTTGGCACAGACTCGTTGCAGAGGCGCATCCGCACCATGTTCTGGCTCCCCAACCGGGGGTATCTGTCGGGGATGCTGTACGGTTCGCCCGCTACGCCGCTGCAGCTCGAAGGCACCGACAATCTGGCGCAAGCGCTGGCCATCGTCACCGGTGCGGCCTCAGAGGCCATGTCACAGTCAATCATACGCCGGACGCCGCTCACCCCCGAAGGTATCACAGGGTTCTACCCCCTGCTCACCCCGGCCGACAGCCACCGCAAGGCTGTGGCCGTGATGCGTCAGACCCTGTGGGCCGTGGCATGCTGCCGCGGCGACAACCATACCGCCGTGAGCCGCGCCGTCGCCGGAACGCTGTGCAAGCGTCTGCGCGAACTGGCCGACATCGCCGCCGGACGTGCCCGCGAACAGGGACTCCGCCCCGTCACCACACTGATAATACGCTGTCTGGCCGGAATGCAGTTCGCACCCGACGGCGTATTCTTCGCCCCCAACATCCCCGAAAGCCTCCCCGGCGAGAAACATATCACCGGGCTCGTGTACCGCGACGCGGTACTTGACATCGACATCACCGGAACCGGAACCGCCATAACCACATTCACCATCGACGGCCGGAACGCCGACCCGTTCTTCCCCGCCGTCATGACCGGGCGCCACCGCATAGCCCTCACCCTGGGCGGACCGCCGGCCGACCGCGGGCGCGTGACCCCGCTCAGCGGCGACGTCCCCGTGATGCCCGGCGCGCCAGACGTCACATGGACCTCGGAACGCGAGGCCCGCATAACACCGGCTCCACCCGTATCGGGCAGCATGGCCGCGGCCACCACCTCGATGGTCTATCTCAACGCCGTGCCCGAAGAGGAAATCTACCGCTCCACCTACACGCTTTACGAGGCTCAGCGGCTCACTACGGTGCAGTTCGTGCCGGTCGACGCATCGTCGGTGGCCGGATTCTCAGGCGCACCCTACACCTACCTGCCGCGCGACCGGCGGCTCATCATCTACGCCACCGACATCACCAAAGGTGGCACACGCATAATACAGGACAAGAAAGCCTCGGCGCGGTTCGTAGAGCTGAACCGCTACAAGAACCGCACCGTGCGTTTCAGCGTTAATTCTGAGACGCGGTGCCGGGCGCTGCTCGACCTGCGCTACATCAACGGCCTGGGCATAGTGAACTCGCACCGCCGCACCGCCGTGCGCGCCCTGCGGGTGAACGGCGCCGACGCCGGTTACCTGATTTTCCCACAGCTCTCGTCGGCATGGTGGAACCGCGACCTGGGCGACAACTGGCAGCAGCTCACGGCGTGGTCCAACGCCCTTCCCGTCGAGCTTGAGCCGGGAGTAAACACCATCGAGATACGCTACCGGCAGCTGTCGCCGGTCTACATAGACCCGCAGTCGAACACCATTCTCGTGGAACTCATACGCCTGATGCCGCTTGACATCGGCGCGTCTGCCGGCAAGCCACTGCTTTCGTTCATTAACAGCAACTTACATTCATTAAATAACCCGAGAAATCAAAAACGATGAAACGATTCTCTACCATCGCCTTAAGTCTGATAGCCGGTGCATCCGCACTGCTCGGCGCGAAAAAAGCGCCCATGGTGACTTCGGTCGAGCCCCCCTACTGGTGGGTGGGCATGGCCAGCGACACACTTCAGCTAATGGTCAACGGCCCCGGAGTGGCCGCCGCCGACGTCACTGTCGACTATCCCGGCGTGAACATCGTCGAGACCGTCAACCCCGGCTCGCCGAACTACAAGCTTGTCTACCTGACCATCGCCCCCGACACGAAACCGGGCGACATGTCCCTGAACTTCACCGAGGGGAAACGCCGCGAGAAGGTACCCTATTCGCTCAAGGCCCGGCAGGGGAAAGGCTCGGACCATGTGGGTTTCGACGCCTCTGACGTGCTCTATCTCATCATGCCCGACCGTTTCGCCGCCGGGAAGATGGATGACGAACAGGGGGCTTACGCCTCGCTCGAATACCCCGTGCGCCCCGACCGCTCCAATCCCAACGGACGCCACGGCGGCAACATCGCCGGCATCATCGACCGGCTCGACTACATCGACTCGCTCGGCGTGACAGCCATCTGGGTGTGCCCGGTGCTTGAAAACGACATGCCCGGCGGCGCATACCACGGCTACGCCACAACTGACTATTACCGCATCGACCCGCGTTTCGGCACCAACGCCGAGTGGCAGCGACTCATCGACGAGGCCCACAAACGCGGCATAAAGGTGGTGATGGACATGATCTTCAACCACTCGGGCTCAAACCACCCCTGGATGAAAGACATGCCCTCGCCCGACTGGTACAACCACCCCGCGGGCGACAACCTCACGAACTTCCGCCTCTCGACGGTGCATGACCCGTACGTGTCTGACTACGACCTCGACCACACCGTAAACGGCTGGTTCGTGCCCGACATGCCCGACCTGAACCAGCGCAACCCCCATGTGATGAAATACCTCACCCAGAACTCGATATGGTGGGTGGAGTCATCGGGCATAAATGGCATACGCATGGACACCTACCCCTACGCCGACATGCGCGGCATGGCCGGCTGGGCACGCGATGTCATGACCGAATACCCCAACTTCAACATCGTGGGCGAATGCTGGTATGCCAACGAGGCAGGCCCGGCGTTCTGGCAGCGCGGCAACCGCATCAACCCCGAGGAGACAAACCTCCCCACGGTGATGGACTTCTTCTACACCATCAACGGGCGCGAGGCATTCAACAAACAGACCGACCCCTGGAACGGTCTCAACAAGGTTTATGACCATCTGGCGCTCGATTTCCTCTATCCCGACCCGCAGAAGATACTCACATTCCTCGACAACCACGACACCGACCGTTTCCTGGCCGAGATGCCCGCCGACACCGCGGCCCTCGGGTCATGGAAACAGGCCATCGCCTTCCTGCTCACCTCACGCGGCATACCCCAGCTCTATTACGGCACCGAACTGCTGATGAACGGCTCGAAAGAGGGTTCTGACGGCTTTGTGCGCCGTGACATGCCGGGCGGTTTCGAGGGTGACACCACCGACGCCTTCACCCCCGCCGGACGCACCGACGTGCAGAACGACGCCTGGAACTACCTGAGCCACCTGCTCAACTGGCGCCGCGGCGACGCAAACGAGGTCATCGCCAAAGGCCGGCTGAAACACTTCATGCCACAGAACGGCATCTACGCCTACCGCCGCACGCTGGGCGACAAGGAGGTGACCGTGCTGCTCAACGGCAACGACACCCCGCTGACCGTAACGATGGAGCGCACCGAAGAGATTCTCCCCTACGGCACCATGCTCAAAGACATAGTGTCGGGCGAGACCGTGACCATCCGGCCCGAGATGACCTTCGCTCCACGCCAGGTAATGATTCTCCAAAACTTCTGACCCCCGCTTATGAAACTGATCGGCATACTCTCCGACACCCACTCACACTGGGATGACCGATACGCCACGCATTTCGCGCAGTGCGACGAGATATGGCACGCCGGCGACATCGGATGCATCGACATCATCGAGCGCCTGCGCGGCGTGTGCCCCGTGGTGCGCGCCGTCTGCGGCAACATCGACTCGGGGGTAGTGCGCCGGTCATTCCCGGAGGTCGACATATTCGAGACCGAGGGGCTTAAGGTAATGCTGCGCCACATCGGCGGCTACCCCGGGAAATACGCTCCCGGGGTGGCCGACCGTCTGGCTGTCGAGCGCCCGGCGCTCATGGTCTGCGGCCACAGCCACATACTGAAGGTGATGTACGACAACCGCCTGGGACTGCTGCACATCAATCCCGGAGCGGCCGGTACCGCCGGATGGCACACCCGTCGCACGCTGGTAAGGTTCACAATAGACCAGGGCGTGCCCGGCAACCTCGAGGTAATCGAGCTTGGGCGCCCGCGCGTCGAAGACCTGCCGCGCTGACAATAACATCAACCCACATGAAACACAGAAAGATATACACCATGTTTGTCGCGGCCACAGCCGCTCTTGCCGCCTTCACCGGGTGCAAGACCACCGAGGCAAACTACCGCACGGCCTACGAGCGCACCATCGCCAAGCAGAACGAAGGGTACAGCGACGAAATCCTTGACGACATGCGCCGCGAGGAAGCTATTCCGCGCACCCTTTACAAAGGTGACTCCATTCCACTGCGGGCCATGTACTTCAACACCGTAAAAGAGGACAGCACCACCCGCGCCGCCCTGAAATACAATGTCGTCACCGGCATCTTCGCACAGCGGTTCAACGCAAACTCGGCAGTGGCCCGGCTGCGCGAAAACGGCTGGCCCGACGCGCTGATGCTCGTCAACGGCGACCGCAAATACATCATCAGCGCCTACACCACCCAGAACCTCGACTCTGCCGTGACCGTATGGCGCCGCATGGTCTCCGAGCCACCCTACCGGCTCCCCTCACCTTTCCCCTACATCCTGCAACGCCCCTGACCGCACCGTAACCACATGGGCCTGACCGACTACATAAACACCACCTGGATATGGTGGACCGCCACACTGCTCTATGCCGTGATCATACTGAGCACGGTGGTGGTCGTCGTGTCCGAAAACCGCAACCCGGTCAAATCGCTGGCCTGGGTGACGGTGCTTCTGGTGGTGCCCGGCCTGGGCCTGGTGCTTTACATAGTCTTCGGCCGCAACATACAGAGCAAGCGCATAATCTCTCGCCGCAACCGCCGGCGCCTCAAGCGCATAGCCGCCGACACACCAGGCGACAGTTTCACGCAGCTGCGCCAGTCGCCCAAAGCGTCGCAGCTCGCCCGCCTGGCCACGGCCCTCTGCTCCACAGACTATTACGAAGGGAACGCGGCCACGATTTTCGACAACGGCACCGACAAATTCCGCGCCCTGCTGGCCGACATCGCTGCCGCAACCAAGTTCATAAACATCGAATATTACATCATCGCCGACGACCGCATAGGCACCGCCCTGGCCCGCGCTCTCGAAGAACGCGCCCGCGCCGGGGTGAAAGTGCGCATCATCTATGACCATGTGGGCTCGTTCAAGACTAAGAAACGGTATTTCAAGTCGTTGCGCGACGCCGGCGTAGAGGCATACCCTTTTTTCGAGGTGGTGTTCCCGCCGTTCGGCACCCGCATCAATTGGCGCAACCACCGCAAGATCTGCGTAATAGACGGCACCGTGGGCTATATCGGCGGCATGAACGTGGCCGACAGGTATGTCGACGGCGGCAAACTCTTCGACCTCTGGCGCGACCTGCATCTGCGCGTCGAGGGTCCCGCCGTGGCGAGCCTGCAGCAGACGTTTGCCGTCGACTGGAACTTCATGGGGAAGGAACTGCTTGACACACCCGTCGAGGCGCGCCCCGTGGCCGGCTGTCCCCCCATGGGGATGCAGCTCATCGCCGGCGGCCCCACAAGCCGGTGGATGAACATGACCCTCATCTTCCAGAAAGCCATATCGAGCGCCCGCAAGTGCGTCTATATACAGACACCATACTTCCTCCCCTCCGAGGGACTTCTGCACGCCCTCGAGATGTGTGCGCTGTCGAAGGTCGACGTGCGCGTGATGCTGCCGCGCCGCTCCGACAGCGACATGCTCCGCTGGGCCTCGTTCAGCTATATCTCCGAGTGTCTGCGCGCCGGCATCAAGTTCTACCTTTACGAAAAAGGGATGCTGCACTCGAAAGCCATCATCATCGACGACGAACTTGCCACCGTGGGGTCGTGCAACTTCGATTTCCGCTCGTTCGAGCACAATTTCGAGGCCAACATGCTGGTCTACTCGCGTGACTTCAACCAGCGCATGAAACGCATCTTTATGCGCGACCAGGCCGACTCACTGCGCATCCTGCCCGACACCTGGCGCCGACGCCCCATAGCCGAGCGCGCCATGGAATCGTTCATGCGCCTCTTCGCCCCCATCCTCTGAGGGCGCCGCCCCCCCCCGGGCCCCCAGCGGCCCCCCCGCGCCCCCCACCCCCGGCACCCGGCCGCCCCCCCCGCGGCCCCCCCAGTTGCC